>JASGMR010000031.1 GCA_030156385.1 Kosmotogales bacterium | reverse complement strand
AGTCATTCAATATCTCAATACGATTAAAAAATACAGGTCGGATGACATTAATATCTGGGATATTTGATTATATCGGACTTGAGATAATCCCATGCTGGAAAAGCGACGATTACGGTGCAACAATTCACAGAAGTATTTTCAGTCAACTCGTTACTCAGGATGTCAATTATGATCTTGTTCCACAGTTGGCAACCAGCTGGGATGTCTCCGAAGATGGAAAAGAATATACTTTTCACCTGAGGGAAGGCGTTAAGTGGCACGATGGTGAACCGTTCACTTCAAAAGATGTAAAGTATACAATTGATGCCATCATCGAAAACAAGGGATCTGCTTACAATAATGTTTCAATGATCTCAGAAATAGTCTGTCCCGATGATTTTACCGTCGTAGTGAAATTAAACGATCCTTACGCACCTTTTGTACCGTTCTTAGCATGGTATGGCACTCAAATTATGCCCGCACACATCTATGAAGGTACTGATTGGGCTACAAATCCCGCAAATCAAGATCCTATAGGTACGGGTCCATTCAAGTTCGTTGAGTGGGTAAAAGGTGACCACGTTACTCTTGAGAAGAATGAAGATTACTGGGGTGAAGGCCCATTTGTCGACAAAATAGTATATAAGATAATTCCTGATCCAAATACTGCGATGCAATCATTCCTGAATGGGGAAGCTGACATCGACCTCAACAGACCAGGATTCAACTCGCTTGGGATTCTTGCTGCAAATCCTGAAGTTATTGTAAAAGTAATTCCTTCACCCAGCAGATATTACGTTTCATTTAACTTAACGGACGAAACAAGAGATGTTACTGATCCAAAGGTCAGGGAAGCTGTTGCGTATGCCATAGATAAACAGGCTATCGTAGATAAAGTTCTGGGTGGTTATGGCGGAATCGGAGAGTATTTCTATACACCAGCTATTCCATGGGCAATTGACACCGATGTAACAGCCCCAATTTACGATCCGGAAAAAGCAAATGAAATTCTTGATGAAGCAGGATACGTTAAAGATGAGGATGGTTGGAGATTCGAAGTTGATCTTCTTTATTTCCAGGGAGCAGACTGGACAGATATGGCTGCGGTTATAAAAGAAAACCTTGAAGCTGTTGGAATAAAAGTCAACCTCGGAGAATATGAAATCGCTACATGGATAGAAAAGGTTATGAACGCTCATAATTATGATATCGCTCTGTTAAATGGATTCCAGGGACCTGATCCTGATAATTTAACACTCAGAGCGGGTACAGGAGGAAGTTTGAATATAATGGGATATTCAAATGAGATTGTAGATGAAAATCTCAGTGAGGCATCCAAGAGTGCGGACATTGAAGTCAGAAAACCGTATTATTATGCTATTCAAGCTCAGCTGGCTGAAGATCTTCCTTTCATTCCATTGGCAGAAGTTTCCTATATTCACGTATACAAAACTTATGTTGAAGGAATGCCCGTAAATGAACCTGGAAAAGTAGGAAGTAACGATTATTCGCTTATAAAACTCAATTTCTAAAAAATTAAATAATATATAGGCGGTACTTATTTTGTACCGCCTCTCTTTTTTGTGTTCTTTCTTGGAGGTGAAAGGTTTGTCTTCCTTAGGTAGATTTATTATCAGGAGAACTTTAAGTATCATTCCTATGGTTCTCCTCATTGTTGCAATAAATTTTTTTATAATACATTTGGCACCGGGAAATCCTGCCCAGTTAATTTCAGGACTTGAGCAACCTTCTCCAGAGGTTATCGAGGCTCTTGAAGAACAGTACGGTTTAAATCAACCCCTTATTGTTCAGTTGGGTTTATATTACAGAAATATATTTCAAGGAAATCTTGGGTACTCATTCATTTACGGTACGAGTGTAAATGGCCTGATTTTTGAGAGAGCCGGTGCAACAATCCTATTGACTGTCACTGCAGCAATAATTGCTTTTATAATTGGAACACTTATAGCAGTATGGGTTGGAAGAAGAAAGACAAAGGTTCTTGACTCAATTTTCTCAGTACTCGCATACATATTTTATGCTATGCCGTCTTTTTGGTTGGCCCTTGTTTTGATATTAACTTTTTCATCGACTTTCAAATTATTTCCCACTTCCGGTATGTTTAATGTCAGAGAAAGTTATGAAGGATTTGCAAAAATCGGTGATGTTTTATATCATCTTGCATTGCCATGTGCGACACTGGCGCTTATACAGATTCCTGTTTTCTTCAGGGTAACCCGATCATCTATAGATCAGGTTCATCAAGATGAATACATCACAACTTTTACTGCTATCGGAATAAGCAGAAAAAAAATATTTAAAAAATACGTTTTAAAAAACGCTATTTTACCAACAATAACTATTTTTGGATTAACTTTGGGTTATGCCATTTCTGGAGCCGCTCTTGTAGAAATAGTATTTGCTTGGCCGGGAATGGGAAGATTGATGCTGGACGCTGTCTTCAGAAGAGATTATAATTTACTTCTTGGAATTTATTTTGTGATGGCGGTATGTATATGTTTGGCAATATTGATAACTGATATTGTTTATGCATTAGTTGATCCAAGAATAAGATATTAGAAGGGAATAAATTATGACTGCGGAAAATAGAATAAGTTTGTCAAGACACGAAAATAAATTGACAAAATCAGTTAAAATGTATTTAAGAGATATCAAAGGAGTTATCGGTTTATTTATATTGCTTGTTTTTATCGTGATGGCAATTTTTGCTCCAGTGATCGCTCCGTATTCTCCGGATACAATGACCGACGATGTTCTTCAATCACCCTCGTTAAATCATCTATTTGGGACCGATCATTTGGGAAGAGATCTTTTTTCCAGGGTAATTTTCGGTACAAGAATATCTCTGTCAGTTGGTTTTGTTGCAGCAGGGTTATCAGCCATAATCGGAGTTTTTATCGGATCTTTTTCGGGATATTACGGCGGCGCTACAGATGATATTATAAGTAAAGTTATAGATACGTTTTTAATGATTCCCGCTTTTTTTCTGATTTTGATAATTGTATCAATTTTTGGTAGTAACATCATGTATATTATGCTTGTAATTGGTCTCACAACGTGGCCCAGAAATGCAAGACTTATGCGCGCTCAGGCCCTTTCAATAAAAGAAAAAACATTCATTACTGTTGCCAGATCCACCGGTGAATCCAACATGAGAATTCTATTCGGCCATGTAATACCAAACGGGATTTTTCCCGTTATTGCAAACTCTGCTCTTCAAATGGGTGGAGCAATTCTTACAGAAGCCTCTTTGAGTTTTATTGGGTTGGGTGATCCGAATTTAACAAGCTGGGGTAAATTGATATATCAGGGTAGGCCGTATATGACTTATGCTCCCTGGACCATTGTAATCCCCGGAATATTTGTTGTTCTGGCCGTTCTCGCATTTTCCTTCATTGGTGATGGATTACAATTTACATTCAATCCAAAAAACAAGGGGGAAAAATAATATGCCCTTACTGCAAATGAAAAACGTTGACATAAATTACAGAATGAAGAAAAATGAAGTAAAAGCGGTGAGAGATTTTACCCTCGATATAAATGAAAGAGACATCGTTGGAATAATAGGCGAATCGGGATCCGGAAAAAGTACCCTTGCCCATGGACTTATGAGGATTTTACCGAGAAATGGCTATATGAAAGCTTCTGAGATAAAGTTGAACAATAAAGATATTTTGAATATTTCCGATGAAGAATTCAGGGAATTGAGATGGATAGAAATGTCGATAGTATTCCAGAAAGCCATGAGTGCTCTCAGCCCGGTTCATAAGATCTTCGATCAAATGTATGACACGATTTTAGCTCATAAACCTCAGGTGTCAAGGAATGAAGCCGAAGAAAAGTTATCTAAACTTCTTGAGATTGTCAATCTTCCAAAAAAAACGCTGAACATGTATCCGCATGAACTCAGTGGTGGAATGATGCAAAGGGTTATGATTTCATTGGGCTTGATATTCAATCCTAAACTCGTAATTCTGGATGAAGTAACCACTGCTTTAGATGTTATTACACAGGGGCAACTTCTTGATGAGATAAAAAGGCTCGTTAATGAATTCAAATTAACGGTTATGATGATAACTCACGATGTAGGTGTTGTTAACGAGGTCTGTACAAAAATAGCAATTCTATACGCGGGTGAATTACTGGAATATGGTAATGTAAAAGATATTATTTTTGAACCATTCAATCCTTATACTCAGGCACTCGTTGAATCGCATCCCGATTTGAACCCGGAAGGATCTACGCTCAAGGGAATTCCCGGAATATTACCTGATTTGATAAATCCCCCGGAGAGTTGTATTTTTTACGACAGATGCAAGTACAGAAAAGATATCTGCAAAAATGGAAAACCCGAATTACAGGACTACAAGGGTAGAAAAGTAAAATGTTTTAGAGTTGGTGAGTTACATGGATAAAAATATTCTGGAAGTGAAAAATTTAAAAAAATATTTCCCGGTAAGAAAAATGGGAAAAAAGCAATATGTTAAAGCCGTCGATGATCTTAACTTTTCTATTCGTGAAGGAGAGATATTTGGAGTATTGGGTGAGAGCGGATGTGGAAAATCCACTTTGGGAAGGGTTATCAACAGGCTGGATTTTGAACAGAGTGGTGATATAACCTTTTTAAATAATGTAATTTCAGGAAAAAGTTATAAATCAGATAAAAACTTCAGAAAAAAAATGCAAATGATTTTCCAGAATCCTTATGATTCTTTTGACCCAAAAATGTTGATATACAAAAGCATAGAGCTCCCAATGAAAATAAACGACGTGAATAGTGATGCCGGTTCCAGAATAAATGAAATTGTAGAAACAATGAATAAAGCAAAACTGACCCCAGCGGAAAGCCTGCTGACAAGGTATCCACACGAACTCAGTGGAGGACAGCTTCAAAGAATTTCAATCATAAGATCTATGTTATTAAAGCCAAAATTCATTATAGCTGATGAATGTGTATCTATGCTTGATGTTTCGGTGAGGGCAGGGGTACTGAATTTATTGTTGACGTTCCAGGAAGAACTCAATTCTGCTATGCTTTTCATAACACACGATATATCCGTTGCAACTTATATATGTAACAGAATAATGGTACTTTACGCCGGAAAAATTATGGAAATTGCGGAAAGCAAAGATATATTGGATAATCCGCTACATCCATATACAAGGGCTTTAGTATCTTATTCACCAATTATAAGTAAAGAGGAAAAAAAGCGTTTCAGAATAACGGGTGAAGTAGTAACACCAATCGATCCACCACCCGGATGTAGATTTGCTTCAAGATGTCCTATGGCTAAGGATATCTGTAAAAAAGAGGAACCTATATTAAAAGAAATAGGTAAAAATAGAAAAGCAGCTTGCCATTTTGTATAAAGAGGAGGAAAAAAAGTGGATTCAATAAAAGAAGTAATTAAGAATGTACCGGACTATAAGGCGTTTAAAACTGTAGACGAATTAAATGAATCAAGCAGAAAACTTGCAGAAAAGTATCCTGATATCGCAAAGTTCTATCAAATTGGAGAATCGATGGCAGGAGATCCAATTTATTGTTTGAAGATTGGAAATGGTTCTAAATCAATATTGATGTATGGTTTTCCACATCCAAACGAGCCCATCGGAAGCATGATGCTCGATTATCTGGCAGAGCAGTTGGTTGAAAATGAAAATTTCAGAAATCAATTCGGTGATGTGAGCTGGTTTTTAGTGAAAGTTGCAGATAATGACGGTGCAAAATTGAACGAAGGATGGTTCAAAGGACCTTACACACCTTTAAATTATGCACTGAATTTCTACAGGCCTGCAGGATTTCAACAAGTTGAATGGACCTTTCCAATAAAATATAAGACCCTCGATAACAACGATCCAATTCCTGAAACAAAGGCACTGATGAAGATAATTGAAGAGGAAAAACCGATTTTTATTTACAGTTTGCATAATGCAGGTTTTGGTGGAGTTTATAATTATATTTCCGATGATGCTCCGCTCTTATATCCAATTTTTGAAAAGGCCTATGAGGATTTGAATATCCCCGCTTCGTTAGGTGAGCCTGAAATGCCCTACGCAGTAAAATTTTCTGATGCTGTTTATAAGATGCCAACAATGAAAGATTCTTACGATTACTATGAAAAAAATTCGGATAAGGACCCTGCTGAAATAATAGGAAAAACGGGAACGTGTAGTTACGATTACTGTAAGGATTTTAATGACAAAGTTTTAGAACTGGTTTGTGAAGTGCCATATTATTACAACCCAAAGATAGAAGATCTATCCGAAACCGAATTTGTGAGAAGAGATCTCATTCTGAAAAATTTAGAAAACACCAAGGAAAATTATGAAAAGATCAAAGAAATTTATTTCCCACTCAAAGACAAAGTGGTTATAAAATCTCCGCTGGTAACTGCTCTGGATCATTTTATCGAATCATCGGATAAATATCTTCCTGTTCAGGAAAATTGGGCAAAAACAGCCAAAGAGCTGGATAAAAAGGCGACCGTCGCTGAGGAATTCGATAACGGACCAGTCTCACAGACCTACAAAATGCTGACCTGGGGTATGCTGAGAAGGGTTATGTTGCTCAATTATGAAGCAACCAAAGACGAAGAATGCAAAAAAGCTGCAGAAAAAGTTTATGAAGAAATGAAAAAAATGAGTGATAAACTGGATAAAGAGCTTGATTATACGGTAATCCCAGTTAAGAAACTCGTTCAAATTCAACTTATGAGTGGTTTATATGCAGCATTATATGCTGCAGAAAAAAATTAATAATTTTTATCGCAAACATAAAAAGGCATCTATTAAAGATGCCTTTTTTATTTGAAAACTTCAAAAACTTTCAGGATTTATTTTAATCTATATATCCAACGATGGTATTCGCATGATTTGTTGTGGAAACATTGTAATTTGAACTGTTCCAGACATCTTCTGAAGTCAAATTACTGTATTCACCCGCATTGATGGAAATGGAAATCAAATACCCCTGATTAACCAGATCTCTCAGAATATTTATATCATCGTAATCGTACACTTTCAAATAATATAAATTTCCCTTTTTGTTTCGATACAGTGGTGCCTCTCTCCATGCTGGTTCATCTGGCCAATCGGTACAATAGTTCATTGATCCGTCGCCAGGTTTGGTCTCATAAGGAAACTTTTCCCAGGAACTCTCACCCGTATTCCAAACTAATTTTATCGCATCTACATAAGAAGACCCACCGTCTTTACCATTGTTTATCTGGTTGTAGATAAAGTTCGGGCTCAATATTTTATCCTGATAACCGGATGCTGGATTTCCATAATATCCTCCCACCCAATTTGCATCACTCAAATCCCATCCATATTTCATGGCATTGTAATAAGTGTTTGTATAATAACCAACCGACCACGCCACACATGATCCCACGTTGGCTTGATTGCCTATAGGAGGAAAATACTGCGTAACTGAATTATCGATATTCGATGGAAGGAAATTGGAACTTCCATCTTTTACACCGACTATTTTTCTTGCATTATTTTTAAGCCATTCAATATCTTCATCCGTGAATGATTTGAGTCCCGTTCCATACCCATTTATCAACTCATTGGAATCGTTTATCTCTTCTAAATCCTTAGTTCCTATCTTTTCAGTCACATACCTTGAAGAATAATATTCATCACTACTATATAATGTATCATTTAATCGAACATTCTCTATTAAAACGATTGTATCATCATAATTGGAAGTGTTCACAGGCAATCCTTCAGCAATGTAAATTTCGTCCGGATTACTCAAACTATAACTGTCATAGTATTCTATTGCAAAATATTCAATTGTACCGGTATAACTTCCCCCACCATCATAAACCTTCAAATAAACATCGTTGTCAATTGGGAGCAGTTCCGTTATGTCCAACACCATTTTGTTATCAGGATAGGAATAATCTCCCCCATTCAGAAGATAGGGCGAAAATTCCTTCTCTTTACTGGGATGATCGGGATCACCAATCCCAATATATACTTCCGTATCACCCCTCTCAGGATGCTCCACTTCAAAAACAGCGATACATCTCGGCTCCATTGTAAAGTCGGGAGTCAGAATATACGTTCTGACATTATTCTGAATCATCGCCTCATAAGTAATATACAAGATGCCATCATCTACATTTTCCCAGCCACCGACTCCCCATGAATTTGCCACTTTAAACATTCCGGATTCAAGATTGATATACTCAAAACTCCAGGAAATGATGTTTGAATAATCGAGATCATCATCCTTCGCTCTCACTTCAAACGTATGTTCTCCTTTGGTTATCGACGACCATGTATATTGAGTGCTCGTCAATTCCTCCCATGAACCGCTGTCTTTTCTGTATTCATATCCAACGATCGTTCCATCAGAATCACTCGCGGACCATTTGAAAGTCTGGCTGCTCCCATCTACGGTTCCACTGGGACCACTCACCTTTGAAATGGTCGGTGGAACATTGGGGATTTTCAAAAATACCGCTGTTATCACTTTATTAGAATTTATATCAATTGATAAAGGATTCTCACTTCCCGTTTCATCACCTTTCCATTCGGAAAAATACCATTCATCTTCCGGTGTGGCCTCTATCTGAACAGTTTCTCCATCGAAATATTCGGATTTATCCGGTGTTTTCCTGACAGAACCATTCCCCTGAACATCGACCGTCAAAGTAAATTTATCAAGGGGTAACTGATTGAAAATCGCCGTGATCACTTTTTCACTGTCCATAATTATTTCAACCGGATTGTCCGTACTCGATGCATCGCCTTCCCAGTGGTCGAACTCATAACCGTATTCAGGTTCGACACTCACCTGTACGATTGAACTGTATTCATACTTCGACTTATAAGGATTTTTCGTTACGTTTCCATATTCCGAATTCACAGTCAATGCATATTCATTTATCGTGAACAGAGCTTCTATATCTCTTTCTTCATAGATGGCAATTTTTGAAATGGGTTCCGGAGAAACCAACTTACCATCTTCATACCAGCCGATAAAACTCCAACCCTCATCGGGTGTTGCAGTCAGAGTTACTTCTACACCATAATAATAAGTGGATTTATCAGGACTTTTTGAGATTTTTCCATTTCCATCTTTTGAAAGATTCAAATCAAAACTCTTTCTTTCAAAAACCGCTGTCGCCTCTTTCATTTCATTCATAGTTATTGTGGTTACATTATTTTCCAAATCGGTAACATCACCTATCCAATTAGAGAATTCCCATCCTTCCATTTCCAGAGCGGTTAAAGTTACAACATCCCCAAATTCATACATCTCTTTATCCGGGATCTTGGTCACCGTTCCTTCACCCAGAATGTCAACATTCAGAAAATAATTATTAATGGTAAAAAGCGCCCATAATTCCTTTGGCTCAGTCAATAATATTTTTTCAGATTGATCCAGCGAAAACCACATCCCATTTTCATACCATCCATCAAAACTCCAGCCCTCACCAGGTATAGCTGTTATAGTAACCTCCGTTCCATGATCGTATTCAGGCAAATCAGGAACTTTCGATATTTCACCATTACCTGTGGCATTGAGACTGAAAATGTATTTATTGATTTCAAAGTTCGCTGTGATCTCTTTATCCGAATCTATTAAAACAGTATCAGGATTTTCTTCACCTTCGAGATCTCCCGTCCAATCAATAAAATGATATCCTTCATCTGGAGATGCATGCAATTCAACAACAGTACCGTATTCATAGGTACCACCGCTGGGACTTTTTTCAACAATTCCATTTTCAGAATTCACGACTAATGTATATTCATTAATTGTGAAAAGGGCATAAATGTTTCTTTCTTCCATAATTTCTATTTCAAAGGGAGTTTCTTCAGATATCTTCACACCCTCCTCATACCATCCATCAAAACTCCAACCCACATCGGGTGTTGCAGTCAGAGTTATCACTTCGCCGTAATAATAAGAAGATTTATCCGGACTTTTCCCTACTTCTCCATAACCCTGAGAAGAGAGACCGATTAAAAATTCCTTTATTATGAAATAAGCCTTTATAGACTTATTAGAATCAATTTTAAGATAAGCAGGATTGATACTTCCCTTTAAATCCCCTCCCCATTTTTCGAAATACCATCCTTCCCCGGGGACGGCTTCAACACTGATTTCATTGTTTAACATATAACTTTCCTTCGATGGCTTTAATATAATCTCTCCATTGCCTACAACCTCTTTTGAAACTTCAAACATGAAAAGAGGACATCCAACCAAAAAAAACAGAGCAAAAAAAGTAATCAGAAATAAAAAAATAAGTTTTTTCATACGAATTCACCTTTGTCGTCAAAATAAGCTTTTCATAAGTTGATTTTTATTGCAAAAACCAATATTATATATTTATATTATAATTCATTATTGAACAATTTTGATTTATTCAAGAAAAGCAAGAATGAGCAAATTTCCTTTTTATATTTTTTAGTTCTCTATTCATTATAATTATTAAAAAATACAGGTAGTTCCTTCCGTGCACAACAAAAATTTTTTTGAAAAATATTTTCTAATTTTTATCCGGAAATAACATCAAAATTATATAATTACAAAATATTGTAGTAATAATTACTAAAACTACAAAATAAGCATAATGATAAAAATTTTTATTCTAAATTATCTATACATACAAAAGCAAACTGATTATACTTTTCTTCTTTACTGGAATATTCTAAAAAGTAGGGATCAAAAAGATACTTATCGTTTTTTTCTGTAGATTTGTCTTTTAAACCGCTTCCCGAATCTGACGATTTTATTTTTTTCTTTTCCATCTCTTTCCCCTAAAGGTGAGTATTTAAATTATACCTGAAAAAAAAGGAGGGTGCAACAAAGCAGGAGAATACTGGTATTCTCCTGCTAAAAATTTTTATTTTATAGACCCCTGTTTTTATTCCATGTAAGGGTATTTGTAACACTTAGGTGGGATGAAATTTTCCTTTATCGACCTCATTGAAACCCATCTCAACAAATTAACCGAACTTCCGGCCTTATCATTGGTACCAGAAGCTCTCGCCCCTCCAAATGGTTGCTGCCCTACAACCGCACCTGTCGGTTTGTCGTTTATATAGAAATTGCCGGCAGCGTCTCTCAAAATATCCATTGCCTTTCTGATTGCAAATCTGTCCTTTCCAAAAATCGATCCGGTCAAAGCGTAGGGAGAAGTTTCATTACAGAGATTTAGAGTTTCTTCGTATTTACCCTGATCGTAGATGAAGATCGTCATAACGGGACCGAATATCTCTTCCTGCATCGTTTTGAATTTTGGATTTGTAGTCAGTATTATAGTCGGTTCAATAAAATAACCTTTTGAACTATCGCAGTTTCCCCCACATAAGATTTCTGCATCGTCCGAACTTTTCGCATAATCAATATATGATTTTATTGTATCGAATGAATTCTTATCTATGACAGCAGCCATAAAGTTCGTGAAATCGGAAGGATTTCCCATTTTTATCCCTTTCGTTTGTTCAATAAGATCATCTTTTATTTCACCCCAAACATTTTGCGGTATATAAGAACGTGATGCCGCAGAACATTTCTGTCCCTGAAATTCAAAAGCGCCTCTTATGATAGCTGTTTTCAGTACTTCTCTATCGACCGATTCGTGTACAAAAATGAAATCTTTACCACCTGTTTCCCCAACGATCCTTGGATAAGATTTATATTTCTCTATATTTGTGCCGATCGTTCTCCACATATTTTGAAATACAGCGGTTGAACCGGTGAAATGTATTCCTGCAAGATCAGGATCATTAAGAATCAATTTCCCAACTTCAGAACCTCTTCCCGGAATAAAGTTAATAACACCATCCGGTAACCCCGCCTCCTGCAGTAATTTCATCATGAAATACGAAGAATAAACCGCAGTTGAAGCAGGCTTCCACAGAACAGTGTTTCCCATTATTGCCGGCGAAGTCGGAAGGTTTCCCCCGATAGAGGTGAAATTGAATGGGGTTACAGCAAAGACAAAGCCCTCAAGCGGTCTGTATTCAAGAGTATTCCACACTCCTCTGGAAGAGTCGGGTTGATTTTTATATATTTCAGACATGTAATACGTATTAAACCGCCAGAAATCTATTATTTCACATGCGGAATCTATTTCTGCCTGAAATACCGTTTTGCTCTGTCCCAACATCGTTGAGGCGTTCAACGTGCTTCTCCATGAGGTTGAAAGCAAATCGGCAGCCTTTTTGAATATGGATGCCCTGTCCACCCATGTCAATTCATTCCAGGTTTTTTTTGCTTCCAGAGCACATGCAATAGCTTCTTTTATTTCCTTTTCTCCAACTTTATGGTATTTTGCCAGAATATGAGAATGATCATGTGGCATTACACAGTTCGCAGTATTTCCGGTTCTGATTTCCCTGCCACCTATGATTGCAGGAATATCTATAACTTTACCACTCAATTCTTCCAGTTTCTCTTCGAGCTCCTTTCTTTCCTTTGATCCCTTCAAATAGGATAGGATTGCTTCATTTTCAGGTTTTTCGATAAAAGGAAATCCGTTCATTTTTTTAATACCTCCCGTATATAATAATTATTTATTGTTCACACTACCGATGGCTCAGAGATTGTTTCTCTTCTTTCAAATCTCCCCAGATCAACCGTTATATCGAAGGGAGGCTCTTCCTTCAAAATCAAATCCGTCAGATATATTCCGATCGCGGGAGAAAGCATAAATCCGTGACCACTGAATCCTATCGCCATATAAAAACCGGCGAGTTCCTCCGATTCACAAACTATCGGCTGTTTATCAGGAGAGATATTGTAGCTTCCCGCCCATTGTCTAACTATCCTGAGTTTCTTCAGGGGGGGGAGCAACCACGTTGCTTTTTTACTCATATTTTCAAGAAAATTGCAGGAGCTGTTTATTCTGTGGTTGTGACCTTCGTTTTCAGGTCCATATCCCATTATAAAACTACCATGTGGTGATTGCTGACAATAAATGTTATATGAAAAGGACATAACCATAGGATCGAGAATGGAATTAACCGGTTCAGTCACCAGGATTTCATGTCTTTCAGAAAAAACCGGCAGATCGAGTCCCGCCATCTTCCCGATTTCTCTTGCCCAGCTTCCTGCTGCGTTCAATACTTTTTCGGTCTCAATTAATCCCTTCGATGTTTCAACGCCTGTTATTCTTCCTTTCGATTTATTTATTCCCAGAACTTCAGTATCTTTCAAAATCGTGACTCCATTTTTTTTCGCGGCTTCCGCATAAGCGGCCGTCACATGAAACGGATTTGCATGGCCGTCGGTTGGACAAAAAGCTGCGGCTTTGAGTTTCTCAATATTCAAAAATGGAACGATTTCCAGAGACTCTTCCGGTTCCAGAATTCTTGAGGGAATACCGTATTCGTGTTGAATAAAGATATTTTTTTCAAATTGATCGACTTCTTTATCGGAGTAGGCAAGAAGCAAATAACCCTTTTGCTTCAATTCTATATCGATTTTCGTATCCACATAATCACGGAAATTTTCAAAAATCTCCATACTTTTTTTCGCCAGAAAACAGTTCTGCCTCGTACCCCATTGCTGTCTTATACCCGCACCACATCTTCCGGTGGCTCCTGAGGCAAGAAACTTTTTCTCTACAAGAACTATATCCTTAAGTCCCCTTTTCGAAAGATTATATGCTGCAGAACATCCTATTACCCCACCTCCGATTATCACTATCGATGCTTTATTTTTCATCATTATTTTCACCTAAAACTTCTGAAAACTTTATTCCACCGAATGGTGGACGATACCTTTGAAGGGTCAGTTTTTCAACAGGAATACCCGTTATCATTGAAATTTCCCTCAAAATTATTTGCCCACAGTTCTTACCCTGACATGGCCCCATTCCGCATCTGGTTATTCTCTTTATCTCTTCTATATTTGTATAACCTCTCTTTATCAGTTCTCTTATATCTTTAAGGGTGACATCTTCACATCTGCAGACTATGATATTATCTTCTTTCATCATTTCACCAGCCTGATATTTCGTGCAACGTTAAAAAATTCCTTAGGAATTTCAACCGAAATCACATTCGTTTTATCCATCTTCTCATTTTTCAAAACCTTCACTACTTTTCCCGAAACTATTTTCTTCCCTTCTCTATCCAGCACATCCACTATTTCTCCCTTTTGAGGAACGGGTAGCATTTCATAGGGCATAGAAACCGTTGAGGTGTTTTCAGAATAATTTTTATTTATTAAAAAAATTGCCAGGCCCGGACATCTGCTTATACAACTGCCACAACCCGTGCATTTTGAATAATCGATTTTCGGTAAATTGTTAATATCCGTCCCTTCAGTTATCGCACCGAAGGGACAGTTATTAACGCATGGATCACAGGGAATCTCCTGAAAGCATTCAATCAGTGCGAAGGGGGTTTCATTAATTCTTTTCTCATCGGGAAGAATACTCCTCAAGTTTTCCCCGGAAGGAATACCGGTTTTTTTAAAAGCTTCTATCTCACTGCCAGTGTTTCTTCCCCCCTGAAAAAAAGTTTCACCTTTTATGAGTTTATTCAGACCACTTCTTATTTTTGAACCTTTTGGTCCACTCCTGAGTACCTCTAAATTATTTTTTATCTTCTCTATTCTTTCATCCTGTTTTACATCATTTATGAAGGTGTTCGCTGCACATAAGCCTGCCAGCTCTCCCTCAAGCATGGCGGCAGTAGCCTCTTCTATGCCTGCAAGGTCACCAGCTACGTATATGTTATCTATTGAAGTCTGCATATTTTCATTTCTCACCGGAACTTCTCCACCCAGTTCAGGAATATATACCATCTCGCATCCGCTCTGTGAAAGAATATCCACAAGGGGACTCAATCCAACGGAGAGACATATGCAGTCGCAATCGATCTTCTTTTCCGTTCCTTTTATTTCATTCCAGTTCCTATCGAGTTCTATTATCTCCGCTCCTGTGACAAATTCATTTCCAATGGCTTTTTTTATCGTGTGAGAGGTGTATAATGGCACCCCCAATCTTCTGATCTTCGATGCATGAACGGCATATCCGCCTATCTCAGGAGCAGCCTCGATTACTCCCACGACCTGTACTCCTGCCTGAATCAATTGATAAGATACAATCAGACCGATGTTCCCCGAACCGATCATGAGTACTCTCTCAGCAGGCTTAACACCGTATATGTTCATTAGAGTTTGAACGGCACCGGCTCCATAAATACCGGGCAAATCATTGTTTTCAAAACTCAGAGATTTCTCAAACGCCCCTGTGGCAATGATCAATTTCCTGGGGGAAAATTTGAGCATTCTACCGTTCTGTAAAACCGTGAAGATTTTTTCTTCCTCATAGTATCCCAATGCCCTGGCATCCAGATAAAGATCTATATTTTTGTTTTTCTTTATTTCGTTCATCAGATCTTCGGCAATCCTTATTCCTCTGCTACCCGCTCTCTCTTCTTTCGAACCGAAAAATCTGTGAGTCTGTTTTATAAGCTGACCCCCAAGAAAATCCCGTTCCTCGATAAGAACGGTTTTTATATTATTTCTTCCACAGGCAAGAGCTGCAGAAATCCCTGCCGGACCTCCACCTACAACCAGAATATCGGTTTCAATCATTCAAATCACCTCTGGGATTCTGAGAATGTACAATCATTCCTTCCTTCGCTCTGGTCACACAGATTCTCGTATTCGGAACACCATTCACCGTCATCAGGCATGATGAACAATGACCAACCGCACAAAACAGGCCCCTCGGCCTGTGCAATTTCGGGCTGGTATTGTATTTTATTATTCCATCTGCATGCAATGCGGCGGCAATCGTTTCGCCTTCAAAAGCCTTTATTCTTTTGCCGTCAAATATGAAATATATCTCTTTTCCTCTTTCAAATGTAAGTATCGGATGCTTCTCTATTCTCATACAACCTCCAGCTATCACAAAAGCTCTATTAAGATTCTTACACTAAAATGAATTCTTATAAAATTCTAAATATAGCGATTATAATTGAATAGAGGCCATTCCCTTCTTTAAAGTAGGTTATAAGTGAGTATAAATAAGTATGCGAATTTTAACATTCTCCCAGCAGGATTCTTCCCCAGAAAGCCGGGACCTTAACATCGTCATTTCCATTCAACACTATCTCTTCATCATTTAAAACGTCACGGTATTTTCCGGTTTCGTTTACAGAATTAAAATGATATTCCGATTCCGAAGTGTTTACAAAAACTATCACCTTTTCTTTTTCCGTTCTCCTCTTGAAAGAAAAAAACTGTGCCTCTTTACAAATCTCAGTGTAATCTCCATATTTCAAAGCGGATGAATTCTTTCTTATTTCAATCAATTTTTTTATCGTTTTTATCAGATCTCTGTTTTTCGCAGTCGATTCAACGTTTTCTATATCTATATATGGTCTTATCTTCCTGTCTGAATCATCTTTTACACCTTCTATACCCCATTCGCTTCCATAATAAATGGAAGGAATTCCCGGAACAGTGAAAAGAAGAATATGAATCGGGTAAAGGTAAAAACTACTGTCAACTGCTGTTGCTATTCTCGAAACGTCGTGATTGTCCACGAAATTGAGCAGGACTTTATCCCTGTATATTCCACCATTTCCATACTGCCTGTTCAATGAATATGCTATTTCAAACATATTTTTATCGTTCAGCGATGAGTAGAATCCTTTGTAACATTCATAATTTGTCACCGATTGACTCTCTCTGTTATTTATATATCTGTTGTAATCTCCATGAATCACTTCGCTCACAAGGAAAAAATTCTTCTTCAGATTCCTTGTGAAGTTGTTGAGTTCCTTTATAAACTCTGTGTCGAGGCAATCCGCTGCATCCAGTCTCAATCCATCTATACCGAACTCCTTTATCCAGAACTCCACGACATCGAAAATATATTCAACCACCTCGTGGTTTCCAAGATTCAATTTCACCAGACTGTCGTGGCCATTCCAGTTATCATATGAAAATCCATCGTTATAATGATTGTTACTACCGAAATCGACATTTTTGAACCAGTTGATATTCCGGGACGTCCCTTTTCTTTTCTTCAAATCTTTAAATGCGGAAAACTCCCTCCCAACATGATTGAAAACACCATCGAGCATCACTTCCATTCCTGAAAGATGAATCTCCTCAACCAGTTTCCTGAAAGAAGTGTTGGTTCCTATTCTTCGGTCAACCGAAAAAAAATCTTTCGTATCATAGCCATGATAAATAGATTCAAACAATGGATTGAAGAGAACGGTTGTCGCTCCAAGATCCTTTATGTGGGGTATCCATTTTCCGATAATTTTTATCTTTTCTTGTGGCGGACTTTTGAAATCGTTTGGATAATAACAATCACACAGACCTATTGGATAAATTTGATACACTATTTTTTCTTCCAGCATTTAATATCTCCTTCCATTATCTTTTATTGTACCGATAGGTATATAAATAACAAAAAAATTATGCGTATATTCCATGCATGAATTGATGAGAAACCGTGAATGCAAGATCTTCATTCAATTTACCCGGATCATTCAAATACAGATTAATATACGAATTGATTACTCCCATGAACGAAACGGTCAGGTTTTTATTCTTACCTTTTAGATTTCCGTGATGTGTGGCCATCTTTTCAAACATGTCGTCAAGTGTTTTAAAGATCTTCAGGATGTACTCTCTTGAAACTTCACTCCATCTGTTGTCTACGGGTAAGTACTGCAAATAAAGCAAAATCCTGTAATATTCCCTGTTGTTTTTTGCGAAATTGAAAAAAGTTTTAACGGTCTTATTTATAGTGAGCGGAAGATCACCGGAATAATTCGCGGAAATGTTCAGCCTCCTTATCAGATTATGATATTGTGAATCCAGCAACTCTTCTATAAGTCCCTCTTTGCTGTTAAAATAATGATAAAGCGTCGGTTTTGTGACACCTGATCTGTCAACAATATCCTGAATTCCAACCGAATCGAATCCATTGTTCGAATAAAGGTATAACGCCGTCTGAAGAATTTTTTCTTTATTATCCATGATAATTCACATCCTTCAACACAACTATTATACCTTTAGGTATACAAAAAAGCAATATTATTCGAAAACTACTCGTGATTTTTTATATCGATAATGCATCCAATAAATATTAAGATCAGTCCTACCGGTTCAAGAAAGTAAAGCGGATAGAAGTTTAAACCAGTTGTACTGAACACAATTATCACAATAATATTTAAAATAGCCATGAAAAAAATCGAAAAAAATCTGATCATATTAACTTTTATTTTCAAATCATTAAAGATCATCGTTATTAAAATAATGAACGAAGCTACAAGAAATGGGACACCATATTCTGTTTTTATTCCTGATATTCCTGGAAACAGGTTATATCTTTGAACACCATCCATTACATAAGATTTTTCATACGTACCTGTCCATGGAGCAAAAAGCATTGTTATTATCATTAATAGACCCACAAATACAAAAATTTCTGATTTTTTGATATAAATCACCTCAATTTTCAAAATGTATTTTAGACAAAAAGACAACTCTTAATCAGATTCTAAAAAAATATTTGCACATAAAATTTAAAGGCGGGAGTTACTCCCGCCTGCAGATATTTAAAGAAGATTTATTCCATTTTCCTCACAGATTTTTATCATATCTTCCGGCCATATAGAACTCTGAATTTCCCCTATATGGGCCTTTTGAAGAAAATACATGCAAATTCTGGATTGTCCTATTCCTCCACCAACCGTGTATGGCAGTTCTTTATTTAAAATCCCTTTGTGGAAGGGAAGATTCAATCTATCAATATTATCAGAAATTTTCAACTGGTCCACAAGAGAATCCTCATCTACTCTTATACCCATGGAGGACATTTCAAAGGCCCTGTTCAATAAAGGATACCAGAATATGATATCACCGTTCAATTCCCAATCATCATAATCAGGAGCTCTCCCGTCATGTTTAATACCTGATTTTAAAACTCCTCCGATCTTCATTAGGAAAACCGCTCCCATTTTCTCTGTTATTTTATCTTCTCTTTCCCGCGGCGAAAGATCAGGATACAGATTTTCCAGTTCCTGAGTGGTTATGAAAAAGATTTCATCGGGAAGGGTGGATTTGAGTTTTCTATATTCATAGGTGATAAAATTCTCGGTACTTTTGAAAACTTTATAAATTCTTCTGACTATATTTTCAAGCTTTTCCCTGTTTCTGTCTTTTTTGGGAATTATCTTTTCCCAATCCCACTGATCGACATATATCGAGTGAAGATTATCCAGATCCTCTTCCTTTCTTATGGCATTCATATCGGTATATATACCCTCGCCGTTTTTGAACCCATATTTTGCAAGAGCCATTCTCTTCCATTTTGCCAGGGAATGTACGATTTCGGCCCGACAGTTTGCGGCTCCCTTAACCTGAAAACTAACTGGCATTTCAACACCGTTTAAATTGTCATTCAAACCTGATTCCGGTTGAACGAAAAGCGGAGCAGACACCCTTGTAAGATTTAACTCGTAAGTTAAAGCAGACTGAAAATAATCTTTCAGTTTTTTTATAGCAACTTCAGTGTCCCTCAAGTTCAATTTCGCCCTGTAATCCTGTGGAATTATCAATTTCCCATCTACATCACTCCCTGCTGTAAAAGATTTAATATATTATACCAGGCGGGAAATACAAACTGGGAAATTTTTTATAAATTATCAACCATTGATCCTTGTTATATATTCGGAAATAAAAACAAATACATAGGAATTCACGCCATGTCCCTGTCTCCAAATGTTTTACTCACCTATAATTTTTCAAACCAAGTTATTCTTATTAAATGTATTTATCACTTTTATACATTTTTAAAAGTTATTGTAAATAACTTTTTTAGAACACTCCTTTATTAAATTATTAGTCAAATATAAAAATACATACATCTTACGCTAAAATTCTACATTTTATCCGATCTATTTTAAAAACACTTTCTTTCTATGATAATCCAAGTATTCTACATGTTGCTTTTCAACTCTTCGCATACTCATTTTTTCATTTATCCCTAATTTTATTCTTGCTTCATTGCTCAATCTTCTACTTATCAAAATTGTTCCCTCATCGTCAAAACTTATTATGCCATTATCAAAAGCGCTATCTAAATTTGGAGTTAACAATAATCCATTAAATTTATCAAGACGTTCTCTGTTATTACAGTCTCTCCAAGGTTTTATGTGAGATGCTCGTAATAATGCTAAAGCTGTACAGCCCGTAACTGCACAACCTTTCCAATAGTTTATTAAATCATTACGAAATTTACCCTGACCTATACGACTCTGTACTATCGTCTCCCTTTCAGTTTTGGATAAATTGGAATAACTTTTACTGTACTCTTCTATATCTTTTATAGAATTATTATAATCAGGCTGGGGAACGTAACACTTCAAAAAAGTTCTTAAATAATCTAAAAAATCTGAACTGTTTTTCTTTTGACTTCTTATACTCAACTTTAATGGGCTTATTGCAACCCTTCCAATATAACTAAAATGATATTTTTTTATCAACGGCCAGGATTCTGAATTTTCAGAAGGATCATAATAACCGTTTATAGATGAAACAAGCTTATATTCGGGATAATAATTTCTTTCTCTTTCCCATCTTTCTGAATTTAATAGAATTTTTTGATCATATAAAGATTTACTTAAGCTTTCTTTGTCCAATGCCAACCATATCTTATTATTAGATATTGTAAATATTATAAATCTACAAAATAATAATCGTATACGGTCACGCTGATAATATACTGCCCATTTATCATTGCCACAAGAGTTGGCAAAATTAATGGATTCCAGTAACAATGACAAACACAATCTTCTTTTATTTACATCCGGCACAATAGAATTCACAATACTTTCAACACTATTATTCATAAAACCCACCACATTAAGACCGTATTTTCAAATCAGGCTTTGTTTCCCCATTCATTGTAAAATGTTCTTTCTTTTTTATCTCTTTCTGTTCTCTTTTTTGGAACCTCGCCCGCATAACCCACAGGAACGAGTACTTGACACGTAATGTAATCGGGCAGACCCAGTATGGCATTTATTTTTTCAATATTCATGAAATCTACCAAGCATCCTCTCAAACCGTAAGAAACAGCGGTCAAAATCATATGTTGTGCGGCAATGTATGCCGGGGTTGACAGCAATAGCGTTTTACTGGCCTTTCGATTAATATTTTCCCTGAGATAATCAATTATT
>JASGMR010000030.1 GCA_030156385.1 Kosmotogales bacterium | reverse complement strand
AGCAGAGCAGATAATAGAGAATTGGCGAATAGTGAACAGAGGGAACAGAATAAAAAACTAAGAGCAAAAAAGCTGAAAAGTGTCACAGATAACATAGAGTTGGCAAATAGAAATTAATCCTTATACAACTGCTTGGCTATCGTTCACCAATCGCTCAACTGTTTTTCTGTTTTTTCGCTATTATCTGATTCTCTACTCTCCGTTCTCTAATTCTCTACTCTCCGTTCTCTTTTCCATACAACACACTTATTTATAATTTAACTGTTGTCTTTAACATTCATATATGAGATCAGTGATATATTTATTTTATAAACCTTATTAATATTTTTAAAAGGAGTGGGGAAATGAAAAAACTGTCATTAATTTTATTGTCGTTAGTTCTGGTTTTCAGTTTTGTATTTGCAACACAAGATATAAACTATGACCGCTCTCAGGATGTGGATATTGTTTATCTCACAAACGGAGATATATTGAAGGGGGAAATAACGACAGAATCTTTTTCAATAAGAACGTCATATGCGCATATAACAATTCCAACGGAAAACATAGCTTATATGAGTGTGGAAGGCCAGATGATGAACATGGAGACCATCGTCGCGATTAACGGTAGCAGGTTCTCCGGATTCATAGATGAGCAGACGATAACGTTGAAAATCACGAGTGGTTACAGTATTCCAATAAGAAGGGAAAAAATTTCTCATATATCATTTCAGATAAGAGAAGACGAAGAGGGAAAGATAGAAAATACCCAGTTCATAAAGCTGAAAAACGGGAATTACTTCACAGGAACGGTACAGAACCCAGATATAGTAGTTGCAACAACATATGCAGATATACCGGTCAGCCTTAACGAAGTGGAGTCGATAAAACTCATCGGAGGAGAGAATCCACTGACGAAGATACTGATGAAAAACGAAGATACAATACAGGGAATACTGGAAACCGAGGATATAGAAATCGTTCTTGATATAGGACCGACAGTGAAAGTTTATAAAGATAGAATAGACGAAATCTATCTTGAAAAGGGGTATCTTCCACAGGGAATCACCATAGGAGGGACATACTATCCAAAAATAAATGTTGGAAATATCGATTCTGATAAATACGTATTCGTTCAGGGAGGAACATTCCGGATGGGAAGCGCTAGCGGGAATGATGACGAAAAACCGGTGCATCAGGTGACTCTTGATTATAACTTCATAATTGGAAAATACGAAGTAACATTCGATGAATACGATGAATATTGTAGCGAAACGGGAAAAAGCAAGCCAGATGACTTTGGATGGGGAAGGGGGAAAAGACCGGTTATATATGTGAGCTGGTACGATGCAATTGAATACTGCAACTGGTTGAGCGAGAACGAAAATCTTCCTGCCGCGTATGATGAAAACGGGAAATTCTTAGACGCGAATGGAGACATAACATACGATATAACAGAAGTGGTGGGATACAGGCTACCAACCGAGGCTGAATGGGAATACGCTACTAGGGGAGGAAGCGAAACTCAGAATTATGAATATTCGGGAAGCAACGATATAGATGAAGTGGCATGGTACGATGGAAATTCAGAAAACAAAACACATGAGGTGGGAACAAAAGCGGCAAATGAGCTGGGAATATTCGACATGAGCGGAAATGCACATGAATGGTGCAGTGACTGGTATGGAAATTATTCAAACACCGAAGAACTGAATCCGGTTGGTCCAACAAGTGGCCCATATCGTGTCCGGCGTGGCGGTAGTTGGTTCGATGGTACCAGCTATTGTCGTGTGGCTGATCATTCCTACTGTTTGCCAACTCCTGGCAATATTAATCAGAGCTTCCGTGTTTGCAGGACAGCAAGGCCTTACGATAACAGCCGTCCAACTATAAAAAAAATAAGTGACCCCTTCGATGTGATAAGAGAAAATGAGAAAATCTTTGAGTGGAGAGGGAAAAATTTGGATGGAACTGTTATCAGTTATGAGTACAAAAAAGATAATGAACAATGGCAAACAACGACGAATACTCAATACAAATGGAATTTTATAACAGAAGGTTCACATACATTCAAAGTGAGAGCAAAAGATGATGACGGATTATATTCGAATATAATCACCTGGAGTTTTACATACAAAAATGGTCCGATTCCAGTACCGGAAGTTGTATTCGTTCAGGGAGGATCATTCCGGATGGGGAGCACGAGTGGAGGAGATAATGAAAAGCCGGTGCATAAGGTAACTCTTGACTATAACTTTATGATGGGAAAATACGAAGTAACATTCGAGAGATATGATGAATATTGTGGAGAAACGGGAAAAGGCAAGCCAGATGATTTAGGATTGGGAAGGGGAAAGAGCCCTGTAATAAATGTGAGCTGGTACAATGCAATTGAATACTGCAACTGGTTGAGTGAGAACGAAAACCTTCCTGTTGCGTATGATAAAAACGGAAAGTTACTTGATGTGTATGGAAACATAACTAGTGATATAACAGAAGTAATAGGATACAGGCTTCCAACCGAGGCTGAATGGGAATACGCAGCCCGGGGAGGAAGCAAAACTCAAAATTACGAATATTCAGGAAGCGACGATATAGACGAAGTGGCATGGTATGTCAGTAACTCAGGAGACAAGACACACGAAGTGGGAACAAAGGCACCGAATGAATTGGGAATATTTGACATGAGTGGAAACGTTTGGGAATGGTGCAGTGATTGGTATGAAAATTACTCAGATACAGAAGAACTGAATCCTGTAGGTCCAGGTCCAACAAGTGGCTCCTATCGTGTCCAGCGTGGCGGTGGTTGGTACGGTGGTGCCAGCAGTTGTCGTGTGGCTGATCGTGACAATTGTACGCCCACTGTTAGCTTATACTATTTTGGCTTCCGTATTTGCAGGACGGCAAGTTCTTACGATAACAGCCGTCCAACTATAGAGAAAATAAGTGGCCCTTTTGATGTGACAAGAGAAAATGAGAAAATCTTTGAATGGAGAGGAAAAAATTTGGATGGAACGGTTATCAATTATGAGTACAAAAAAGACAATGAACAATGGCAAACAACGACAGGTACTCAATACAAATGGAATCTCACAACAGAAGGTTCACATACATTCAAAGTGAGAACAAAAAATGACGACGGGGCATATTCAGATATAATCACCTGGAGTTTTATATACAAAGATGATCCAATTCCAATGCCGGAAGTTGTATTCGTTCAGGGAGGAACATTCCGGATGGGGAGCACGAGTGGAGATGATGATGAAAAACCGGCGCATAAGGTAATCCTTGACTATAACTTCATGATGGGAAAATACGAAGTAACATTCGATGAATACGATGAATATTGTAGCGAAACGGGAAAAAGTAAGCCAGATGATGAAGGATTGGGAAGGGGAAAAAGACCTGTAATAAACGTGAGTTGGTACGATGCAATAAAATACTGCAACTGGCTGAGCGAGAACGAAAACCTTCCTGCCGCATATAATGAAAATGGGAAATTCTTAGACATGTATGGGGACATAACATACGACATAACCGAAGTGGCGGGGTACAGGCTACCAACCGAGGCCGAATGGGAATACGCTGCTCGGGGAGGAAACGAGACTCAGAATAACGAATATTCAGGAAGCAACGATATAGATGAAGTAGCATGGTACGATGGAAATTCAGGAAACAGAACACACGAAGTTGGAACGAAGAAGCCGAACGGACTTGGAATATTTGACATGAGCGGAAACGTCTGGGAATGGTGTAGTGGTTGGCATGAAAATTATTCAAATACCGAAGAACTGAATCCTGTGGGATTTTCAGGTGGCTCCGGGTGTGTTTTTCGTGGCGGTAGTTGGGGTTTTAATGGTAACCATTGTCGTGTGGCTTATCGTGGTCACAGTTTGCCCTCTAATAGTGGCAATTGTCTCGGTTTCCGTGTTTGCAGGCCAGATACAATAGATTAACGATAGATTAACGATGGGCAAACAATAGAGAAGCAATTGGGAAGCGGTGGAGAAAAAGGGTGCAGGGTCAAGAGTGAATAGGGTGTAGGGTGCAGGGTCTAGGGTGCAAAAGAACAGTGCCTGGTAGCTAGTGTATAGTGCATGGGAAAACACATAAAGAAAAAAAAGAAAGAAAATTAACAAAATTTTTTGATTGGCAATTTTCTCACTAAGCACCAAATCCTCAACACTATGTACTGTCTTTCAGCTTTTAGGCCTTTGAGCTTTTTGGCATTTAAGCGATAGAAAAGCAATGGGGAAACAATTGGAAGTAGATAATAGAAAAGTAGATAGCAGGTAATAAAAACAAAGTACAGCGGAAAGAATGGATAGTAAAAAACAGATAATCAGTGGCGAAAGAAACAATAGACAATGTAACAAGTAGCAATATTTTTATTATTTTAGGTTATTGAATTTAGTGAAAGGAATGGATTATATTTATGGATAAATTTATTATAGATGAAATAGTAAATGATTATACTATTAAAGGATTAAAAGCCTTCTCAATAATTTATAACCAAAACAATACTCTGGTTATGGAACATAATAAATATCCGGAATACTTGCTTAAATTATCAAATAAGGATTTTGAAAGTTCTAAAATACAATTAGATATTTTATCCTCAATTTCTACTGAAAATAAAAACATTTGTAGAATTCATCATACTCAAATTTTTAAAGAGAATGGAAATGCAAGAACAATGGAAATAATTGATAAACTTAATGGAATTACAAAGAAGGAATATTCAAAGATAGATATTGAAAGGGTTATTCAGGCAACGAAAATGCTTAATATGGATTTAAATAAGTATGTTAACAAATATTATGAAAATTTACCATCAATAGGTATTCTATTACCAACCATTATTCAAAATTCATCAAATAAAACATTAAAATCCCTTGCCAAAATAATTCAGAATGATAGTGCATATGAAAATTTTATAGATACTGAGAATCAGAATATAATTGTTGCCGACTTAGTTTATGAAAATATTTTGTTTGCGAACAATGCAATTAATTTTATTGATTTGGATCCCCTTATTTTAGGACCAAAAGAACTTCAATTTTCAATCCTGCTAACTTCAAATATATTGATTCAATCAAATCAATTTAAAAATTTGAGCATGGATCTTATCAAAAATTATGCTCATTTCTGGGGCATTGAAAGAATTAATAGAGAAGTTCTTATTTCTTTATCAATTTTTCCATTGCTTATTTTAGCTATGAAAAAAGTTGATGTTGATTCTCTCCCTGAAAATCAAGATTCAATATATTATAAATTGAAAATCATTCTACTCTTCATAATAGGTGAATTAAATAATGGCTGAAAAGCACAGCAGATAATAGAGAATGGATAAATAGAGAACAGGCCAAAAGGGCTCAAGAGCAGAAAAGCTGAAAGACAGTGTCTAGTGCGTGGTGCCCGGCGTCTGGTGAAAAGCAACAGAGCAGATAATAGAGAGAACCCTAATACTTATACAACCGTTCAACAATCGCTTATCTGCTTCTATTCTATTATTTCCCAACCGATTCTCAATTGTTACCCCACAGTTCAACTATCGTTTTTCTATCGCTCAGCTATTGCTTAAAAGCTCAAAAGCAAAAAAGCTGAAAGACAGTGTCTAGCGTTTTGGATTTGGTGTCTAGTGAGAAAATTGTCAATCAAAAAAATTTTTATTAATTTTCTTTCTTTTTTTCTTTAAGTGTTTTTCCATGCACTATACACCAATTCCTGAGCACCGTTTTTTCGCTATTATCTAATTCTCTACTATCCGTTCTCTTTTTTTATGTGCTTCCTTGCAATTGTCAACAGAATGGGAATTTGTCAACCGAGTATCAACGACCATGTTACTCATGAATAAAAGAATACAGCTTCTCAGTTGACAAGTTGACCTAGTTGACCGGTTTTATAAGAAAAAGAAAGGGAATAGGATGATGATGACTCATCATCATCCTAAAAAAAACATTTTGCTCTACAGATTTTATGTCAACTGGTCAACTATATTATTATGTATGTCTTATACATTATATTATAACGGTTGACAATGAGTTGACCGAGTTGACAATTCTTCTGTATTCGTTTTTCAAAGACTATTAGAGTTGTCAACTAACTTATTTCCCCTTCCTGCTGCTTCTGGAACCCCGTGATATAATCGAAGGGTATCAAGATATTCTCGAACAAATGAAAATGCAAACAAAAATGATTTCAAATGAGAATTCTCTTTTTTAGAAAGGAGAGTTTTTTTATTACAGAAATGTAAAATTGACATATCCTATCATCTTTTTTAGACGAACTATCATCTCTATATGATCTCTGTAATTCTTTATATATAGGTATTATAGATATTTTTATATATATTTATGATAACATGATAGAAAAAATGTATAAAAAAATTTCGCTGATATATGAGTGAAAAAAATCTCTTAAAATTCACACTCATACTTCGATAAACTATGACACATACAAAAAAAGCTATCATCTTATCATGTCAGAGGTATGTGACGGCTATGAAATAGAATAAAAGGCAAACACAGGGATTGAACCGATATGATAGTTTTTCAGTGACATGATAATTTTCTCGCTCATTTTCAAGGAAAAATACAGGTATTCAAAACACAAAAATCTCTGTAAGTCTTATCTATAAAGCCGTACATCCAATTCATTCATCAAAAACATATAAAACCACTCATAACTATATATTGCTGACATATAGCCTTGCTTTTGTAACGCACTGATTACGAAGATGAGAATGTATAATCACCACTTTTTACCACTCATCGATTTGGAGTAGAGAGAAGAGAATTGGTAAATAGAGAACAGATAAAAAGCATAAAACATAAAAAACAGACCAACAATTGAAGAACAATGGCCGAACGTGAGGTGGGGTAAGCATCTCCTCTTTTTTGTAGAAAATTGAAATATTCTGGTGTGATTTAATAGCCATTTTTTGATGGTTTGAATAAAAATGTGCTATATTAACATATAGAGTTTTGGTGAACTGCTTTCTTATATCTTCAGCGATAAAATATGAATAATTATTATTATACAGAATTGCAGTGTTTTGTATTATTCAATTTTTGGTAAAATATATATAAACAACGAGAACAGAGATTATTCTGAGTTGATCTTCATTTTACAGATTTCTCATTGTATTTTGTAACAGGGGGTATTCATGGCTAAGAAGGAAAATACTGACGATCTATCATTTGAAAAACGTTTATGGGCGGCTGCAGATAAGCTAAGGGGAAATATGGATGCGAGCGAGTACAAACACGTTGTGCTCGGCCTCATTTTTCTCAAATACATTTCAGATAAATTTGAAGAAAAATATAAAGAACTGGTTGAAGAAGGGGAAGGATTCGAGGAAGATCTGGATGAATACATATCCGAAGGGATCTTTTTCGTTCCGGAAAATGCGAGATGGGAATATATAAGAAATCATGCCACTTCTCCTGAAATTGGTAAAATTGTTGATGAAGCGATGGTTGCGATAGAAGAAAATAATGTTCAACTCAAGGGTGTTCTTCCAAAGAATTACGCCAGACCGGAACTCGATAAAAGAAGACTCGGTGAAGTTATAAATGAATTTTCCAATCTTAAATTGTACGGAAAAGAAGAACGGGATATTCTCGGAAGAGCATATGAATATTGTCTGTCGATGTTCGCCTCGGCAGAGGGAAAAAGGGGCGGAGAGTTTTACACCCCTGCCTGTGTCGTCAAAACTCTTGTTGAAGTGCTTCAGCCATTTAAGGGTAGAGTATATGACCCTTGCTGTGGAAGCGGCGGTATGTTCGTTCAATCAGCAAAATTCGTGGAGGCTCACAAAGGAAATCTACAGGACATTTCTATTTATGGACAGGAAAGTAACCCGACAACATGGAAGATGTGTATGATGAACCTTGCAATAAGGGGAATAGAGGCAAATCTTGGTGAGTACAACGCAGATTCTTTCACAAAGGACCAGCATAAAACACTGAAGGCTAATTATGTCCTTGCGAATCCCCCCTTCAATATGGAATGGCCACAGGCACAGGTTGCGGATGATCCGAGATGGAAATACGGATTGCCGCCCGCAGCGAATGCTAATTATGCCTGGATGCAACACATGATTTATCATCTCTCGCCGGAAGGAAAACTGGGTTTGGTTCTTGCCAATGGCTCACTCTCAACTCAGAATGGCGGAGAGGGAGAGATAAGAAAAGAGATAATTGAAAATGATCTCGTGGAATGCATAATCGCTCTGCCTTCACAACTTTTCTATACGACGCAGATACCGGTATCTCTCTGGTTTATCACGAAGGATAAAGAGAGAAAGGGAGAAGTGCTTTTTATTGATGCCAGAAACATGGGTGAAATGATTTCCAGAAAAACGAGAGAACTCACAGATGATGATATACAGAAAATTGCTCAAACCGTTCACAACTGGCAAAAAGATTATGATTACGAAGATATATCCGGATTTTGCAAAAGTGCAGAAAATGAAGAAATAAAAGAAAATGACTACATCCTCACACCAGGAAGATATGTGGGAATGGAAGAAATCGAAGATGACGGTATCCCCTTTGAAGAAAAAATGAAGAAACTCACAGGAGAACTTTCAGAACTCTTCAAAGAATCCGAAAAACTCGAAGAAGAAATAAAAAAGAACCTTAAGGGAATTGGGTATGAATTATAGAAAAAAATTGAGAAACGGAAAAATGATAATCGTTTATAAACTTGGTGATATTTGTGAATAAGCTAAAGAAAGTTAATTTGGATGAAATAATGGTTGTCATTAGTGGCGGAACACCAAAGACTAAAGTTACAAATTATTGGAATGGGAACATTCCATGGCTATCTGTAAAAGATTTCAAAGATGTTCAAAGATATGTATACATTTCTGAAAAAAAAATAACTAAGTTAGGCTTTGAAAAAAGTTCAACTAATTACTTATATAAAGGAGATACAATAATATCTGCAAGAGGTTCTGTTGGAGAAATCGCACAAATACCTTATCGAATGTCTTTTAATCAATCCTGTTATGGTTTAAGATCAACAAAAGATGTTGATTGTAATTTCTTTTTTTACTTAATAAAAAATACTGTTCCTAAATTAAAAAATATTACCCATGGTTCAGTATTTGACACAATAACAAAAGATTCCTTTAAAAAAATTGAAGTTAAAATTCCTGAAAATAAATTAACTCAAAAGAAAATAGCGAAAATTCTTTCCGATTTAGACGATAAGATAGAAGTCAATGAAAAGATTAACAAAAAACTTGAAGAAATGGCTCAAGCTATCTTCAAGCACTGGTTCATAGATTTTGAATATCCGGTAATTTTGGATTATGAATGTGAAACAGATGAGGAACTTAAAAGCGAGCTGATGAAATACGGGTATAAATCCTTTGGAGGATTACCCGCACCGGAGAAGGGTAAGACCTTTGTCTACGTTTTGAAGAAAAACGACGGTTCATATATAACAGGTATAACGGATTTTTTGCTGAAAGAATACAACGAACTGAAAAAAGAAAATCCGAAAATAGAAAAATTCATCTACTGGGAAAAGTTCAATTCAGAAGAAGAAGCAAAGAAAAAAGCTGAGTATTTGAGAACTGAAGAAGGAAAAAATCGGCTCGAAGAACTCAAAACCAATCCCAAGTCTCAAAAAGGGAAAATGAAAGAATCTAAACTTGGAAAAATACCTGAGAAATGGGAAGTTTCTAAACTTAATGAATTAACAACTTTGATTAAAAGGGGAATTACTCCTAGATACGATGAGAAAGGAAAATTTATAATAATTAATCAGAGATGTATTAGAAATAATAAAATTTTTCTTCTTAATTCGAGAAGAAGCTCAAAAGGACCAAATCATGAAAAAAAACTTTGTTATGGAGATGTTTTGATTAATTCGACTGGAGTAGGTACGCTAGGTCGATTGGCTCAATTTTTTATGAAAAATGAAGATTATACTGTTGATTCACATGTAACAATATTAAGACCTAATGCAAAAGTTGATTTTCTTTATTTTGGATTAGCAATCCAAAATAAAGAAGAACATTTTAAACATCTTGCCATTGGTACAACAGGTCAAACAGAATTAGGAAGAAGTGCTATATCAAATTTATCACTATTAAAACCAAGACAAAAAATTCAAAAAGACTTTTCAAATTCAATATTTAATTTAAAGAGAAAAATCCAAAAAAATTTGAAAGAAAATGAGAATCTATCTAAAATTCGGGATACACTTCTCCCAAAACTCATGAGTGGAGAACTGTCCGTCGAGAATTTGGATATAGATATCTCCGAAGGAGGAGAAGAAAATGATTGATAAGAAAATAGAAGATATAACCAGAGAGGATCTGGAATATTTAGTAAGCGATAACATTCCTGAAAATCGTACGTTGGAGTACAAAAGAGAACTTCATTATTCGAGTGATTCGGAAAAGAAAGAATTTTTGGCAGATGTGTCTTCTTTTGCAAACAGTGGAATGGGAGATTTAATCTTTGGAATCGGTGAAGATGATGAGAGTCATTTAGAGTTGTGTGGTATAGATATTGATGAAGAGACGGTGGATGAGTTTAAGCAATCCGTAGAAAATAGAATCAGAGATAACATAAGACCCAGAATTAGAGTAAAAATAAAAGCAATAGATATCGAAAATGGGAAAATAGCTTTGATAATCAGAATTTACAATTCATTCAATGGTCCTCACTGTGTTGAATTCAAAAATATCAGAAAATTTTTTACCAGAAACAGTAATGGAAAATATCAAATGGATGTCGATGAAATAAGACAGAAATTTTTGTTATCCGATACGTTTATCGATAAGATTAAAAATTTCAAAATAGACAGACTTATGAAGATTTTATCGAATGAAACATATTATAAAATGCCCGATAAACCTAAAGTGGTTCTTCACATAATACCTATTCAAGCATTTGATATTTCAGCAAAAGAAGTAAATTTAGAGGAACTTAAAGGAAATAATTCTATAAAATTATTTGGAGAATTAGGAGGTTATCAAAGAATAAATTTTAATGGGATATTTTATTATCGATCACTTGATAAAGTAGTAAGATCTTATGTTCAAATATATAAAAAAGGTATTGTTGAAGCTGTAGATGTTGATATTCTAGACCATTTGAATAATGAAAAATATATTCCAACTGTTTTATTAGAAATAAAATCTATAGAACTGATTAAATACTACATAGAATTATTAGAATCGTACAGAATTCAAAAGCCTTATTATATTTTCATGTCCCTTTTGAATGTAAAAGATTACAAATTGGCTATAGAAGGAGGGCTCAATGGCCATTCAATACAGGAAAATATTTTACAACTTAATAATGTTGTTTATGATGAAGATACGGAGAGCATAGATAAAATGCTCAAACCTCTTTTTGATGATATATGGAATGCAGCCGGATTATTAGAATGCTTGCATTACGATGAAAATGGGAATTATAAATATCGGTAAACAAAATAATCGAATTTTCTTAATTTAAAAGAAGGAATTGTTTGAAGAATCTTAGAGATTCTCCCCTCTGGGGGAGTACTGCGTTAGCAGGGTAGGGGGTGAAACAAGTAAAGTTAACAAGCAACCTGACGAAGAATCAAAAAGCACTAACGGTTATCAGAGAATAGAAGCTTTTACCCCCAGCGAAAAGTAAAGTGCAACTTTTCTCCTCATGCAAAGCATGGACCTCCCCCAAGGGAGGAATAGAACAAAAAAGGAGGAAAACTTACGACTTATCAATATAGAAACGATTTAGTAGAAAAAGCAAGAGAACTGAGAAAAAACAGTACATTATCAGAGGTACTTCTATGGAAAGAAATAAAGGGGAAAAGATTACTAGGACTTAAGTTTTTAAGACAAAGGCCAATAGGGAAATACATACTTGATTTTTACTGTAAAGAGAAAAATATTTGTATTGAAATAGATGGAGAAAGCCACTATGGGAAAAAAGAAAGAGATAATAAAAGAGACGAATATTTGAATAAGCAGGGAATTAAAGTGATAAGAGTAATGGATTTAGATGTGAAAAATAATATCGTAGGTGTAATTGATTATTTAGTGTCAGAAATTAAAAAGGTCATTTGAAAATCATTCTTGTAGATATAATTCTCTCCCTCTGGCAAGAACAAAAAAGAAAATAAACTGTTTAGAAATTCTCCCCCTTGGGGGAGTGCCGAAGAATGAGGTGAAGGGGGTAAATGCGTAAAAGTTATTAAAAACCCAACGATGAAAAACATACACCATTCATAAACGTAAGGCTTTCACCCCCAACGAAAAGTAAAGAACAACTTTTCTCCCCATGCAAAGCATGGACCTCCCCCAGGGGAGGAACAGAACAAAGAAGGTGGAAAACTCACGATTATCGGCCTGCTGCTCAACTAATGTTTATCAACTTTTTTGCTTTTATCAGGTGTTGGGTTTATACTTTATATATAAAGATTAAAGTATTATTTTTTATTGTTCAAATAATATTTCAGGTGATTTTATGAATGTTGCAGAACTTTTTATAGAAAAATCAAAGAGAAAGAACTTCTATAATATTATGCCGATCGAAAATATTCCATCTGTTATGAAACATGGTATATTGTCCAATTATAATGATAAAAAAACAAAACATGAATCCGTTGCTTCGGTAGATGTTCAGAGTAGAAGAGAGAATAAAATGGTTCCGAATGTAGGAAATTTGCATTCATATGCGAATTGTTATTTTGATTGTAGAAATCCAATGATGTATAAAATTAAAATAAAAAATATGATAAAAAGCATTTGTGTTTTGATCATAAAACCTGAAATCTTGAATATTGAGGGTGTTGTCATTTCGGATAGAAATGCATCGAGTGATTATGCTTATTTTGCTGGACCGTGGCATATGATAAGCAACGATAAACTTCAGTATGATAAAATATATGCGAGGTATTGGAACGATGTTGATCAAAAAAAGAAGTATATTTTAGGTTCGATTAAATGTGCAGAAGTATTGGTTCCAAACTCAATTCCGTATGAATATGTAGAAAGTGCAATAGTTTTTGATGAAGGAGTAAAAAATAAATTGTCAGAAAAAGAGTTCGATAAAGAGATTTTTGTAAACGCGGATCTTTTTTTCGGAGGGTGATGAAATGGTAGAAATTAAGATTGATAATATATTTAATTCTGAGTGCGGCACTCTGGTGAATACCGTTAACTGCGTTGGCGTTATGGGAAAGGGAATTGCACTTGAATTTAAGAAAAGATATCCCCAAATGTACAAAGAGTATGTAAAAAAATGTGAAAAAAATTTAGTTAAGCCCGGTGTTCCTTATTATTACAATGATTTATTGGGCAATTCTATTATCAATTTTCCTACAAAAGATCATTGGAGATCGTCTTCGCGGATTCAATACATTGTTTCAGGACTCGATTGGATTGTAAATAATTACAAAAAACTTGGCATTACATCTATTGCTTTGCCTCCCCTGGGCTGCGGAAATGGTGGACTTGATTGGAAACAGGTTGGTCCTATTATGTATAATAAACTCAAAGATCTCCCGATAAAAATTGAAATTTATGCTCCTTTTGGAACGGAACAGAAGTATTTGAAGAGAGAATTCCTGGAAAGAGAAAACATTGATCAGAAAGATTATGTGATCAAACATTCTTTTAATGAAAATTGGATACCTATTTTAGAAACGATAAAAGAATTGGGAGAAAATCAATATGCACCTTATGTTGGCAGAACAATTTTTCAGAAGATTTGTTATGTAATAACTGTGTTGGGTGTCAAGACGGGTTTTGAATTCAAGCCAGGTTTTTATGGCCCATTTAGCACAGATGTAAAAAAGATTATTTCGTTTTTCTCCAATAACAATTTAATTATTGAAAAAGAAGAAGGCAAGATGATAAGGACTCTGGTAACGGATGAATACAAGGAATTTTCAAAAAAATATTCGAATATAATCAATAAATATCGAAAACAGATTGATTTAACAACTGATCTTTTTTCGAGAATCAAAAATACGGAGCAAGCCGAAATAGTCGTGACGGTTTTTTACGCAAATAATGCTTTGAAGAAAGATAATAAAAAAATAGATGAAACACAGATTTATGAATATATAATCAACTGGAAGAAAAATTGGAACAACAGGGATAAAAAAATTGCCATATCATCTTCTATAAGAAATTTGAATGCGATGGGGCTTATCGATATAGAATCCAGTGAAAAACTCCCTTATGTAAACTATTTTTCTTAGATTTTAACACAAATAATTCCTTCCCAGCCGTTTTTCTGTTGCCCAACTTGTGACTTTTTCAAAATTGGGTTTATAATGGTATAAATATTCGGTAACCTTTTTGTATTTTTTTATTTTTTGGGAGTTTGGTGGAAATCTGAAGATTATCCTTTTAAAAAAGCGATTTTTTAAGTTTTTTGTTATTTTTAAAAACAGGTGGGAGGGTTTGATATCGGCAGCAACTTCACGGAGGATTCATTTGAAAAGGCGGTAATAGAGTTATTCAGAGATGAACTGGGATATGAATATTTATACGGACCTGATATTGAAAGAAGTCCAAACGAAGTTATCCTGAAAGATATTTTTGAAGAAAGACTCAGATTCATAAACCCAAATGCGGACGATAAAGCAATCGAAGAAACTTTGAGAAAGGTTTATAAAATCGATCATCCTAATTCTATAGAAAATAATAAAATCTTTCATGAATACCTGACTTCGGGAGTATCGGTCAATTATTATAAAGATGGTGTCAAAAGCGACCATTTGTGGCTGGTTGATTTTAAAAATACAAGCAGCAATCAGTTTACGATCTGCAATCAATTCACCGTCTGGGATGTCGGGAAGAAAAGACCGGATATAATCGTTTTTGTAAATGGTCTGCCTCTGGTGCTTATGGAGTTGAAAAGTGGCTCAAGGGAAGATGTGGGAACAACAGAGGCCTATCTGCAATTAAAAAACTATATGAAAGCAATTCCAAAGATCTTCACATACAATTCGTTCAGCGTTATTTCTGATCTCGTCAATACAAAGGCCGGGACAATCACGGCTGAAGAGGACAGATACATGAGATGGAAATCCGTTGATGGAAATTATAAAGACACCAGAATTGTACCCTTTGGAACTCTATTCAGGGGAATGTTTGATAAAAAAAGGTTTTTAAATATACTCGAAAACTTTATATTGTTTCTGGAAAATAAAGACGAAGAACCCATAAAAATTCTCTCGGCGTATCACCAGTTTTTCGCGGTTAATAAAGCGATTGATTCAACATTGAAAGCGGTGGATAGCGATGGAAGAGCCGGGGTTTTCTGGCACACTCAGGGCAGCGGAAAGAGTTTGTCTATGGTATTCTATGCCTCAATACTGGAAGATATGTTGAAGAATCCCACAATAGTTGTTATAACAGATAGAAATGACCTCGACGATCAGCTCTTCGGAACATTTTCAACGGCAACAAGCCACTTGAGGCAAACACCGGTACAGGCAGCCGGCAGAAAGAATTTGAAAGAACTGCTTAACGGAAGGGAAGCAGGTGGAATAATTTTCACGACCATGCAGAAATTTGAAGAGGATACGGATATGCTTTCGGATAGAAAGAATATCGTGATAATCGCGGACGAAGCACACAGAAGTCAGTATGGACTACAGGCAAAGGTAGATAGCAAAACGGGAAAATTGAAATATGGAATGGCAAAATATATCAGAGATGCTCTTCCAAACGCATCGTTCATTGGATTCACGGGAACACCGATAGATTCAAAAGATAGATCAACCAGAGAAATTTTCGGGAATTACATAGATATTTACGATATGACTCAGGCCGTTCAGGATGAGGCTACGAAACCAATTTATTATGAAAGCAGAGTTATGCAACTCAAACTGGATAAGAGCATAATGGATAAAATAGATAAAAAATATGAAGAGATGGCCCGGCAGGCAGAACCATATATAATAGCGAAATCTCAGCAGGAATTGGGACAGATGGAAGCTATCCTGGGTGCTGAAGAAACCGTTAATGAGCTCTGTAAAGACATAATCAGCCATTATGAGGAAAGAAAGCATATTCTTGAAGGAAAGGCGATGATTGTCGCTTATTCAAGGAATATAGCGATGAAAATATACAATAAGCTTCTGGAACTCAGACCCGATTACAAAGACAAACTCGGAATAGTGATGACGAGGAACAATCAGGATCCTGATGAATGGTATGATCTCATCGGAGATAAAAGGGACAGGGATGAACTCGGAAGAAAATTCAAAGATCCGAAAAGTGAATTGAAAATTTGTATTGTTGTTGATATGTGGCTGACCGGATTCGACGTTCCATGTCTGAATACCATGTATATCTATAAACCGATGCACAGCCATACTCTCATGCAGGCGATTGCCCGGGTGAACAGGGTTTATGGTGATAAAGAAGGCGGGTTGGTTGTAGATTATGTTGGAATCGCTAGCGCGTTGAAACAGGCGATGAATGACTACACAAAAAGAGACAGGGATAATTACAGTAATAACGAAATATCCGAAACCGCTCTCAGGAAATTCAGAGAAGAACTGGAAATTTGCAGGGATCTCATGTACGGTCTCGATTACAGCGGATTTTTTGGTAAGATCGACCTCGTGAGAGCAAATCTGATAGCCGATGGAATGAACTATATTTTAGCGGATGAAGGGAAAAAGAGAATTTTCCTCAGAGAATCAACGGCTCTGAAACAGGCAGCATCGTTATGTTTGAGCAGACAAACAGAAAGAGAAAAGGAAGAGGCAGCGTATTTCGAAGCAATAAGAAGCGGAATAAATAAAATAGAAATGCCCGGAAAACTCAGTTTAAGAAAAATAAATGAAACGATAAATAAACTCCTCAAAGAAAGTATTCACAGCGAAGGAGTCATAAATGTATTTGAAGATAAACCAGAATTTTCAATCTTCAACGAAGAATATCTGGACAGCTTGAGAAAAATAAAACAGAAAAATCTTGCGGCCGAACTGCTGAAAAAACTACTCGCCGATGAAATAAAAATATATAAAAGAACGAATTTAGTAAAATCAGAAAAGTTTTCCGAAAGAATGGACAGACTCATGAAGAGCTATAGAAACAAACAAATATCAAATGCAGAAGTGATTGAAGAACTCCTTAAACTCGCAGATGAAATAAAAAAAGCGAATGAAGAGGGGAAAGAACTCGGACTGAATGTTGAAGAAATGGCCTTTTACGATGCAATAACAAAACCGGAAAACATAAAGGATTTCTATTCAAACGAGCAATTGATAAAAATGACCCACGAATTGACTGATACATTGAGAAAAAGCAGAACGATTGACTGGCAGCTTAAAAGACAAGCCAGATCGAAAATGAGTAAAATGATAAAAAGATTGTTGAAGAAATATGGCTATCCGCCCGAAGAACAGAAAAATGCACTTGACCTTGTCCTGAAACAGGCAGAAACGATGAACGAGGAAATATATACATACGACAACGAAGATTTGGAAAAACTTCAACAACAAGAATACCCCAAAGTCGCAGAAAAACATACAGAATATGAGAAGTGAGGGAAGAGAAAAAAAGAATAATGGGAGTTAAATGATTATGAAAAATAAAGATGATATTCTTAAAAAATATTCGATTAAATGTAATATTATATTATCAGTAATTTTTTCGATTTTATTAAATGTGACCATTTATATAATCTCTCTGATTATTAAAAATCATATATTTTTAAATACTTATAATTGGATATCATTTAAATATTTTTTAATAAATTTCAATAATAATTCATTCACAATATATAATACAGTAATTGTTTCATTTATTGCTCTATATGCAACGGTAATGGCTATTAGTTCTAATTTATCCCAGGAATTTCCCTTTGAAATAGCACTAAAATATATAATAAAATCAAATGCTAGCTTATTTTATTCTTTCTCAATTATTTCAAATATTGTTTTGGTCTATATTATTCCAAAAAATCTCTTGCAAGTAATTTTTATCCTGGGAAGCATTTTTTTGTTTATTGTATATACTGTTATATATTTATTCATATTCTTCAATAAATTCAAAATAGAAAAGTATATAGTTTATTTCATCTCTCCAAAAATTGAAGAATTTAATGATGTTAGAAATTGTTGTAAAAAGTGTAATATTGATGGAATAAAGATTGTTGAAGATAAAGAAACAGTTTTTATAAGTAAAGCGTCATACGAAGAGATTTCTAAAGAAAATTTTAATAAGGTTAAAGAATATGAAATTTGGTTTAAAAGAGGATTACTAAAAGTTGATAATTGGGATTTTTTAAAAAAAATAGAAAATAAATTCTGGATTCAATTAAAAAAATATGATCTGGAGAATTATTTGTTTCCAAACAAAGCAATAATAAAAATTGTAATTAATAATGAAAATAAAAAAGATGAAGAATTTGTAGCAATAGATAAAATATTACACAATAACATAAAGTATGAATTTTTAAATCTAGACGAGTTTGAGTCAGTTTATGAAAAGTTGAAAAGAATAAATCAAGAAGAGAGATTTATTAGTTTTTCAAAAAAGATCATTGATAATTATTTTAATAACATTTATGATAAAAATTTATTTTACTCTATTTTTAGTGAATATTTTGAAAAAAACAGTATTGATGAAATAGGTGATCCTCTTGAATATGAGTTTGATATAGTAATAACTCAATTTTATTTACAACAAAATGAGTATTATAGTTCACCTAAGATTATCTCAAATATACAAAAAAAATTAATGAAAATAATCTATAAAGCATTTAAATATAAAAACAAAAAAGTATGTATGAATTCAGGTTTATATATTAAAGAACTCACAGGATATAAATATAAAGATACATTTGCCAAATCAAATGATAAAGAATGGATAAATGAATATAACTATCTTATGCAGATTTGTTTAAAAAATTTTATAACAGTTATAAAGTTGATTATTGATAGTGATTTTGAAAACGAGTTTAAAATTAAGTGTTTAAAAGATAATATAAATACATATTTAGATTTTTTTGATCTTGAATTTTCAAGTAATTATAATTATTATAATCTAGATAATAAAAAAATAAATGGATTTAAAAAGGCCATTTTAGAATATTTGAATAAAATATATAAAATCAATCTGTTCAAAACATTGTTTCTTATACTTTATAAAATCCAGGAATTAGATCTAGACAAGTCATTTTTCAATATTGCGATTGATTTATATAAATTAAAAAAATTGAAGGATAATTTTAATAAATATTTAGTTTATGAAAGTAATGAATACGAAGAGCTTAAAGATGAATTTGATGTTTATATATTTGATGAAATACGAGATAGTTCTGTTTGGATAGGTGAGAATAATGTGGATTTAATTCATTTTTTGTTCATATTGCTTTTTAATGGTTACTTAAATGATGTGAACAAAGAAATCAATATAAATATTTTTTCAAGAGAATATTTTTCCGATAATTTATTGATAAACGAATTAAATAATTTTACTGAAGGGTATGCAAGAAAATTTTTTGATTTTGAATCTACTGATTTTGAAAATTTTAAAGAAAAATTTGAAGAAAATATCCAAAATAAAATAGAAACAACTGTAAGTGAATTGAATGATTATTTATCTACCCCATTAGAAAATGAAGAAAAATTTGATTTTAAAAAATTAGAAAAATGTATAAATGAAGAATTTGATTTAAAAGAAAAAAGAAACAAAGAATTATTAGAATATGAATATATTGGTGAAATTGGAAATGAAAATAACTTTGAAGAGAAGATAATTTATAATATGAATTTTGAAAAAGAATGGTTTTTAGAACCGTTTTTTAAAAACAAAGAAATATTTTTTATTTCTGATTACTTTTTAGGTAAAAAAATTGGTATGGAAAAATATAAAGAGATTATTAATTTTATAATTGATAAGGTAGAAAATGAGAGTCAAAATGATGCAATAAGAATAAATGAAGATAATTTTGTAGAGAAAATTGATGAATTTACCAATGAAAACTACAAATATATTTTATTTTCATCAATAAGATTGTTTAATTTTTTATATATAACATATCCTGAAAATATCAAATCCGGTACTCCTTTATATTATAATTTTGAAATAAATAATAAAAGTATTTTAGTTATTATAAATATTTGTAATGATAAAAACGTACTGTATTCAAAGGATTCTTTTTCATTGCATCAACATTTATATACTGATGACAAACCAATAGAATTTATGTACAGTGAAATATCTGATAATGATGTTAATAAAAAAGTAGGTAAAACTAATCAAGAAATTCCACCTGAATATTATAAAATGTTTCTAAAAATAAAAGTACAAGAGAACTATGAAATAATTTGCAATGATTTAAAAAACACATGGTTATTGGAACTTATATTTGATTAAAGGAGAAAAAACATGGATGATTTTATACCAAAAAAGGCAGTAGATTTTCTTTTGTATAATACAGTATTGATAGAGGGAAAATATGAAAATGGAGATTATTCAGAAGGAACCGGTTTCTTCTTTAATTATAAAAAAGAAATATTTATTGTAACAGCAAAGCATGTAATTGAAAATACAAAAGATGGTTATATTACTTTTAATGTAAAACATGAAGAACATCAAAAATCTACTAACAAATGTCGTTATGATTTTTCCGAATTATGGTTTAGTAACAAGCTTGATGATATAGATGTTGCTGTTTGTAATATTTCAAATATATATAAAGAAAATGAATGGTTAGAACAAAATATTAAAGGGATTACTATTGGTGAATGGAATTTTCTTTCTCCACAAGAAAAATATTACATCCAATCACTTGAACAAATATTTTTTATTGGATTTCCTGTTGGAAATATTGAAGAGTTTAAAGACGTTCCTTTAGTCAGAATGGGAATAACTGCTACTAATATTCTGATGTCAAAAAAAGGTCGAGAATGTTTTATAATTGATGCTTCATCTTTTGAAGGGTCTAGTGGTAGCCCAGTTTTTCTTTACGACAAACAACTCATTAATAATAATTCAGGAAATCCTAATATAGTTAAATATGTTAAATTTTTAGGAATATTGACAAAATCATTACTAACAGAAGAAGAAAAACAAGAAGGTAAAAGAAATGGAATAAATAATCATGCTAATTTAGGACTAGTGCTGAATGAAAATAATTTAAAAAATGTATTATATGAATATTTTGCTACTTGAAATATGAATTGAAAATGTGAAAATGGAAAATGGGGAAAATGGGGACAGACACCATTTATGCCACACTTGCTTAAGGCCAAAAGGTTGAAATGCGTCACAGAAAACAGATAACGGATAATTGAAAACAGGTTATAGATAACAAATGAAATACTGCTACAAAACCTCAGAATAATAAGTTCTTTTTATTATTTAGAAAACTCTGTTATAGTATCACTTAGAAGGAATTTTTTTAAAAGATTCAAGGAGACACAGATGCTGTCATTAAAGGAGATAGAA
>JASGMR010000029.1 GCA_030156385.1 Kosmotogales bacterium | reverse complement strand
TGAATTTTTAAAATTTCCGTTACATATTCCCACGCGAATTCGATTGCACCCTCTTTAAAATAATCGCCGAAAGAAAAATTACCGAGCATTTCAAAAAAGGTTAAATGTCTTGGGGTCCTTCCCACATTTTCTATATCATTCGTTCGTAAACACTTTTGACAGGTGGTAACTCTTCTGTTATTAGGTTCAACGAGACCCCAGAAAATCGGTTTAAAAGGGACCATTCCCGCTATTGTAAACATCAGTTGAGGATCTTTGGGAACGAGTGAGGCACTAGGCAAGATAACATGCTCCTTCGATTTAAAAAAATCCAAAAAACTTTTCCGTATTTCATGCCCTGTCATATACTGCATTTTGTTTCCTCCTAGATTAATATGAGTAAAAAGATGTACAGAACCGGCGCTACAAATAGCAGACCATCTATTCTATCGAGCAATCCCCCGTGCCCGGGCATTATATTTCCGGCATCTTTAACTTTTTTATATCTTTTCAAAGCCGATTCGAATATATCGCCAAATGTACCGAAAAAAGCCACGATCAATCCCATGATTATTAATGTCAGGGGATCGAAAAAAGCTCTCGGTGTGCCGTCGGGATGATTGAATATATTTATGAATGAAGCACCAATTTCGAATAATATAATATAGGCTATTGTAAACCCTATTCCCCCAAAAACTCCTTCCAGACTTTTCTTGGGGCTGTAATTGGGTGAAATTCTTATTCTTCCGAATTTCATGCCTACCACGTAAGCTCCTATATCGAAAAACCATACGCACGTCAATACCAGAAGTGCCACGGCTCCTCCAAATGAAAGATATATCTGATAGAAGAAAGATAAATTGAATCCGATCCAGAAAAGCGCAAGGGTGGAATTCAATATAAAGGGCAGAGCCAAATTAAAATCTTTTAAACTGACGATTATGGCTATACTTATTCCTATGAATGAGAGAACAAAAACACTTTCCGGTCTGAAGTCAACTTTATTGATCAATGAATTCTTTTCCAGTAAAAAACCGTAGGAAAGGGAAGTGATAGTAATTATAAGAGGAATAACCAGCTTCAGAACCGTATGCTTTTGATCTTCAATACTGAATTTTATATACTCGTATGATGCGATCAATGTTACCACGGAAACAAGAGCAATCAGCGCATAGTAATTCACAAACCCCAGTACGGCGAAAGGAGCCACTACAAAAGAAGAAATTATTCTTAACCTCGCATCTTTATTTTTCAATTCATATCACTGCTCCGTATTTTCTCTGTCTTTTATCGAATGATTTCAGAGCCAACTCAAAATCTTCATGAGTGAAATCCGGCCACAATTTGTCCGCAAAATACAGTTCGCTGTAAGCGCCCTGCCATATCAGAAAATTGCTCAGTCTCTCTTCTCCGGATGTTCTTATTATCAGATCCGGATAAGGAACATCGGGCAGATATAAAAAATCTTTAAATGATTTTTCATCAACTCTCCCATCGTTCTTTTCAATAATTTTATTCACGGCATCTACAATTTCCGCTCTTCCACCATAGTTCAGAGCGATTATAACGGTCAACTTTTCACAGTCAAAGGTTTCGGTTTCTATAAAATCACAAAATTCTCTCAATTTGGGAGGTAAATCGTTTATTCTTCCCAAAAATCTGAATCTTACACCTTCTTTTTTCATTTCGGGTAATCTGCTTTTAAGATATGAAAGTGTGAGATTGAATAAAAAATTTATTTCCGTTTGCGGCCTCTTCCAGTTTTCGGTGGAAAAAGCATAAAGCGTCAGATATTTTATACCGTGATCCGAACACATATGAGCTACATTATCTGCAACGTACGCTCCCCTGGCATGTCCGGATTGTCTTTGAAATCCCCTTTTTTTTGCCCATCTACCATTACCATCCATTATGATGGCAATATGCTGTGGAATTTTCATCAAAAATCCATTATTTCCTTTCTCTTCTTTTCATACAGTTCATCCATTTTTTTGCAATATTCATCCGTCTGTTTCTGGACTTCATCTTCCAACTTATACAATTGATCTTCGGTTATTTCTTTTTCATTTTCCGCATCTTTTGCCTCTTTATTTGCTTCCCTTCTTATATTTCTTACCGCGATTTTACCTTCTTCAACAGTATCCTTAACCGTTTTCACCCATTTTTCCCTTTGTTCTGTGGTGGGAATAGGGAAATTCAATTTAATGGATATACCATCATTGGCAGGATTGATGCCGAGATTTGAACTGAGAATAGCTTTTTCAACCAGTGATAATGTGCTTTTGTCCCAGGGCTTGATGACCAGGGTTCTTTCTTCGGCGACATTCACAGTAGCCATTTGATTCACCGGAGTCGGAACTCCATAATAATCTACTTTTATTTGTTCCAGTAGTGCAGGAGAAGGTCTGCCAGTTCTCATGTGTGCCAATTCTTCTTTGATTTTATCAACACTTTTTTTCATCTTATCTTCTGAATTTTTAAGAATAATCTTATCCATAAAACCATTCCTCCTTCTATGAGGTAATAAACATCGATAGATTAATAGAAAAAAATGAGTCTAAAACTCACCTATTTTGAATTATATCACAGTAGATTAAATGATACATTGTTAAAAGAATTATATTGATTCTGTTTTTATCATCTGGTACAATTAATAAGATGTTTAATAAGGAGGTCTAATATAATGTTTCCGTTTTTAGAATTTTTAGCTTATGCACCGGCAGATGGTAGCGTTAGCCCAGAAGCAGCAACCGACGCAGGTCAAACTGCAGCATCCGCTGGTGGAGGCGGAATTACTGGCATAATCATTTGGTTGGTTATAATGGTTGCCCTGTTTTATTTTATGATTATAATGCCACAGAGGAAAAGAGACAAGAATTTCAAAAACATGATGTCTAAACTTAAAGAAGGAGATAAGGTAGTTACAGCAGGGGGAATACTTGGTAAAGTTACAATGATCAAGGGTGACAGTGTTAGAATAAGAACAGGTAGTGGAAGCGATCTGGACGTGACAAGAAAATCAATCTCTGCGGTTCTCTCTAAAGGAGATTCCCAAGATGTAGAACCCGAAGTGGATAAAAAAGTTTCTAAAGAATTGCCAAAAGACAATTCAAAAGATACCGGCGCCAAAAAATAAATGTAGTCAATAAAAATAATATATATGGAAGGGGGTGTTCTGTCCTAATAGGACGGGATCATGAGAGCAAACCAGAAGAGGCTTATTGTAGTAATTTTAGTCTTGTTAGGTGCTTTATTGGCTTTGTTAATACCCCATGGATCTGCTCCGGACGGGAGCAGTTTTTTGGATAAAGTAGCCAGTAACATCAAATTGGGACTAGATATCAAAGGTGGAGCTTTGCTTGAGTACCAAATGTCCACCGAAATAACTGATGCACAGCAATTGAGTGATATTGCTGACAGAGTAGTTGAAGTACTCAGAAGAAGACTCGATGCAGCAGGATTCACCGAAGCAACGGTAGAGAAAATAACTACCGCGATTCAATTCACAGAAAATATTCCTCCGGTAAGAATCCGTGTTCAGATTCCTGGAATCACCGATGTTGAAAAGGCTGAGGAATTGGTCGGTACAACTGGAAAATTATATTTTGCGGACGTTATGGAAATGACAAACAATCCTGAAGAACCATCCATTCCTTCGAGTTTGAATCTGGAAGTCAGTAAAAGAAGACTCGCAGGAGCGGAACCGTACTACTTGAAGAGTATAAACTTCGGGGACTATTATAACGGCGTCGAAAATAATACGTGGTATCTGGTGAGTCCGAAGATAAATATTGGTACAAAATATCTGGAACTGAGCGGTAACAGCATCACAGATGCTAAGGCTCGGGTGAATACGAATCCTAAGCCTGGACAGGGAAAGTTCATGGTTTCATTGACTTTCAACGGTGATGGCGCACAGATTTTCAGGGAAGTAACCGCTTCAAAGGCGAACCTGGCCGAATCGGATATCAAAAAGAGACTGGCGATAATTCTCGATGAGAGTGTTATCATAGCACCAATTGTATCGTCAACGATTTCAAACGGAGAGGCTGTTATTGAAGGTATACAGACACTGGATGAAGCGAAGAACGTGGCTATTCTGGTTTCAAGTGGAAATTTGCCCGTTGAACTTCAGTCATACAACAGACAGGTTCTTTCCCCGACCCTGGGTAGAGATGTCATAAATGCGAGTTTGTGGGCAGGTCTTGCAGGATTATTGATAGTTATGATTTATATGTTCATAACTTATGGAAAGGTTGGATTGGTTGCCGATGTTGCGCTCATTTACAACAGTCTGGTATTATTTGCGGCTATTTCAATCACCGGTTCCATCCTTACCCTGCCGGGTATCGCGGGTATAGTTCTCACCATCGGTATGACGGTTGACGGAAATATACTGATAAACGAGAGGATCAAAGAAGAGTTAAGAATCGGGAAAACTCCTGAAAACGCTGTGGATAGTGCTTTTTCCAAAGTTTTCTGGACTATTTTTGATGCAAATATAACGACAATTCTCACGGGTCTGGTCCTGTTCTATTTTGGAACCGGAACGGTAAAGGGATTTGCAATAACCCTTATAATAGGTATACTGGGTGCTATGTTCACGAATCTCGTAACTTCAAGAACTATGCTTGTCGCTATGGGACCGTCGATAAATCCGCATAAGTACGTTAAAGATTACGAACAGAAAACAGAAGGGGGGGGAAAATAATGCCTAATTTTGATTTTGTAGATAAAAGAAAAATATTTATTACAATATCTGTGGTTTTGATTGTGATTTCGGGTATCCTTCTCTTCACTAAAGGATTGAATTTAGGAGTAGATTTCACCGGTGGTGTTGAAGTCGGAATTGTTTTGAATAATCCTGATCTTTCTGTCGGAGATATAAGAGATAAGCTTTCAGCGGAAAATGGAGAATTCGAGGCAGCGAGAATCGTTAAACAGAGACCTCTCTCTTCTGAAGAACAGGGAAAGAATTCCAGATTCTCCATAACTCTCAGTACGGAAAGAAGTGGAGACGAGATCGAGAGTGAAATAATACAGGCGTTATCCGGTGAGGGCGCTACGGAAGACAGTGTACTTTCTGTCAACAATATTTCCGGTTACGCGGCACAGGAAATTTCCGGTTACGCTTTCACAGCGGTAATCGTCGCTATTGCAATCATTCTTCTCTACATAACGATAAGATTTAAATTTTCGTTTGGTGTAGGAGCAATTCTGGCCGTAGCGCATGATATAATAATAACTCTTGGTTTTTACAGTCTCTTCGGCATGGAGTTCAATGCTCCTGTTATTGCGGCTTTATTGACCTTGCTCGGATACTCGTTAAACGACACTATTGTTGTTTATGACAGGGTAAGAGAAAATATGAAGAGAATGAGAGGCCAAACGATAGAAAAAGTAGTCAACGATAGTATCAATCAGGTTATAGTCAGATCGCTAAATACTTCATTAACGACATTTATAGTTATTCTCTGTTTGTTCATTTTTTCAGGTGAAGTATTGAGACCATTTGCGTTTGGAATGCTCGTTGGTGTTGTCGTAGGAACATATTCTTCACTCTATATTGCCGCACCTATCGTAATAGGATGGTTCAAAAAAAGTGAAGAAAAGAAAAAAAGATAATCAAAGTTAGTGATATAATATAGTATCGTAGTAATATAGTGGGGTTGTGGCGCAGCTGGGAGCGCGATACAATGGCATTGTATAGGCCGGGGGTTCGAGTCCCCTCGACTCCACCAGACGAACATCTATTGTTTCAGCGGCGATTTTGCCGTACGGATGTGGCTGTAGTGTCAACGAAGAAAAGAGTAGTCAAAGTTAATCTTGATTACTCTTTTCTTTTTACCAAAGATAATAATATGCATAACTATTAATTATTTATATACTTCTGAATTGGAAGTTGGTGAACAATATGCCCACAAGATGTATTGATTGAAACTCAAGAGACTTAACCGTCTCAGACATAATCCCTTTTGCCCTGACTGGAGCAAAACGCCGTAAGAAATTTGTATGTAAAAAACATAATGGATTTACTAACGATCATTATGAAAAACACATGATTGATACGCTTGCTTTTTTTCGAAATCAAATCGGCGTAACTGAACGTGATTTATACTCAGTCAAATACACCGGCGATGTTGATTTTGATGGAATAAATCTTAAAGACGTAAATCTCTCAGATAGATCGTCACTTTTGGGAGATACAAAGAGACTCTTTCATACAAAAGAAAAAAGGAAGAAAAGTGAATCTCCGGCGAACTTGCATTTATTTTATACTAATAGCATCATGTTGCGCGGACTCCATATCGTTCGCGACGGCGTTTTCTTTTGCAAACGCTATCTATTACGCACACCGTCGCTTCTTCTTTTCCAAACGCAACCGCTTCGCTGATTAACGTTTGGTGTGAAGGAAAAATACCGTATTAATAGTAATCTGACTTCCCATAAAAAAACCATGTGCCAGGGTTTAAACCTGTACATGGGTTTTTCGTTTGGCTACAATGGTCTTACTTGGGAATTCAGATGCTTCCCTGAAACATCGTATTGGTATCCTTGCACAGGTACTGAACCGCCTTTCGCCCAGTCACTGCCGCCACAGGCAAACCGCCGGGTACCATAAGACGCTGTCCCGCAAAATAAATATTTTTTATGGTCTCGGGCTTCGATGGGTAGTTTTTTTGATCGCCCTTTCCCATCATTGTCATCCACGAGCCCTTGAACGAATGTAAATACCGCTCATAGGTCAGGGGAGTTGCCACATCCCACACCGCGATTTTCCCTGCGATCCGCGGGATTTTATTCGATAATATTCTGATATAGGCATCGGCCAGCTTTTGCTTCTCAATCTCATATGTTCCACGCTCTCTGCACTTCTTCCAGAAATCGTAACTGTCATTTATAATCGCAGTTGTAACAGCGGTACAGCCTTCCGGAGCATAACCCTTAAAAGTTGCGTAGTTATTTAAACCAATCACTCTTTCGGGCACACCCCCGCAAACCAGTGGTTCATTCAGGGTAAAGAACTGGCTCTCCGGCAGATCAGACAGATTCGCCTCGATACCGAGAGAAATAAAAGTATCGAGCATGGGTATAGTGCTCTCACGCATCTCTGTTGCCCATTTTTCGCATATCGGTGTGTAAAACAAGGTATCTATTGCACAAAGTGTATCCTGTGTAACGATTACAGCGTCTGCAGGGATATGTTCCCCATTGATGATTACGCCAGAGGCGGCGTTGTTTTTCACCGAAACCTTGCTTACAAATTCACCGTATTGTATGTTACCGCCTAACGCCTCAAAATACTTGGCCATGCGGATTGCCATCCCCAGCGAGCCTCCTTCGGGATAACCGCCGTCTCCGGACGCAAGCGTCGAAAGGGTAAACAACAGTCCGGTGGCATTATTCTCCGGGCCTACTATATTTTGCAGCAGCAGCTTTAAAAGCGGGTTTTTAAATCGTTCGGAATACTCTTTTGAGGACATTTTGGAATAGAATGCCATGCGGGGCATGGCGGGTATCACTTTAAAAAGGGCCGACAACGGCATCGATGTTTTGTTTTTGACTTTCACGCCCTTAATGTCAGTAACGGGCATATGAATCTTTTCGAACTTTTCCAGATCGCGGCATAAAAGCAGTATTTCCTTCCTGTCTACCGGGGATATCTCCAAAAAGTGCCGCTTGAGTTTTTCAATGTCCCGATAGAGATGCACCGTTTGTCCTTCGTGCTCAAATATGTAAAAAGGATCACGGTTTAATACTTTCACGCTATCATTCAGCGCACCCACTTCCCGCCACAGCTTGTTCAGTGGTGCTTTGGGCGATGAACCGGTGAGCCAGTGCATCCCTCCCTCAAAAAGATAGCCCTTTCTCCTCCAGCTGGTGGAAGCGCCTCCCGGAATCGTATGACTTTCATAAATCGTAACCTCAAATCCGCTTTGGCGGGCGTAAATCCCCGCCGTCAAACCCGCGATTCCGGCACCCACGATAATTACTTTCTTCAAACTTATTTCCTCCTTATGATATCAACAATCCATTCACCGTCAGGCAGAGGGCAACTGGGATTCAGGGCATACTGTACCGCGATGCCATGAATTGCGCACCAATAAGCGATGCCAAGCGCCATAGGATCGCCCTCTCTGATTGTTCCGCCGGCCTGACCCTGCGCAATCAGACGTGAGGTCGGGGTATAAATATCAAAATCCTTGAGGAGTTCCTTTACCTTTTCCGGCGCGGCATCATTATAATTTGCCTGACTCATCAGAACGAACATTTTAGCAACAAACGGCTCGATTTCTATATATTGGATAATCCGCTTTGCCGTCAACTCAAAAAAAGCAAGTGGCTCTATGTCCGATTGAGTCATAGTTCCCATCGGGCCGGAAATCCCATATTTTATCAGTTCCTCGTAAAGCGCTTCTTTGGAATCAAAATAATGGAACAGAAGCCCCACACTCATTCCAACCATTTCCGCAATATCCTTGATTTTTGTTGCAGCATATCCCTTGCGAATAAACAAGTCGAGTCCTGCTCGAAGTATTTCTTTTCTGCGTTTCTCTTTTTGTTCGTTACGAATGCTCATTTTGTTGAACCTCGATTCATTGAACGATAATTCATCGAATTTATATTCAATATCATACAAAAACTTAATAACTTTGTCAAGTGAATTGCAACCGAAAATAATAAAATATTGATTTTTAAAAGAAGATACAATTGGGCATTACACGAACATCTATTGTTTCAACGGCGGTTTCGCCGTGCTACAAACGCGCAAATTTTTTGTTGATTATTGAGAAATATACTTTTATAATATAGTTGTTTGGTAATTTTATCCTCAGGAAGGTGCTCTTATGGCTGTAAGCTACAAAAAACTCTGGAAATTATTGATTGATAAAGATATGAAAAAGAAAGATTTGCAGGCACTGCACGCCATCGAAATGAGCAAACAGGTCATTTTTACTGCCCCGCAAATACGTTCATTTCTTTATTCGCTTAAAAAAGGCAATATTAATGATGACAACAACCGGCGCGGTCTGATAAATATCTTTCTCGGGGAGATTTACTTGAAAGACGACCGATTTACGCCGATTCTCAACAGTGGCAACAGGCCCATTGTCATGGATGATATTGAGGCAGCCTTGGAGGAAGGAGTGGGATGTTCATCTATGGTTGGACCTGCTCTGCCAGACGGATATTGCACGAACTTCAGGGTTCTCCGTTTTTTTTGGAGAACGGATGACTAAGATAATTTTATTGTTTTTATATATTCTGATAATCGTTTTTGGTTTTTCAGTGAAGGCGCTTTTCACAGAAAACGGGGCTCTTGATGGTATTGTTTCTGTTATTTCTTCTGCAGAAAAATCCGTATATCTGTCGAGTTATTCGATAGATTGTAAAGAAATAATAGATTTATTGAACTCTTTAAATCTGAAGGGCGTAGATGTGAATGTGATAATAGATGACCGCTCCATATCGCGGGCCTTTTCCGCAGGAATAAATTTCGATATTTCCGGAGATAAATCGAGTTATTTAGAACATGCGAAGTTCGTAGTGATAGATGAAAAAAGGGTCGTTTTCGGAACCGGTAACTTTACCTATGGGGGATTGATTGAAGACTCGAATTCATTTTTAGTGTTTGACGACGAAAGAATCGCGGAAATATTTTTGAATTTCTTTTTCTCGATTAAAAATGGGTCATCGGATATAAATTTACGGGAAGGTGGGTATAATTTCTTTTTATTGCCCTCCGATGAAGCGAAAGATTACATTTTGAACAGAATTTTGAAAGCCGGCGAAAGTATCGTATTCATGATTTATGCATTCACGGATGAAGATTTTATGACCGCTTTCAAATTATGTGAGTCGAGGGGTATTGACGTTGAAGGGCTCGTTGATGACTGGAATTACGATTCAAAATTGTGTGATTATTTTGGCGACAATATTTTTATAAATCACAATGAATGGCTTGTACACGACAAAACGATCGTTATAGATGATGAATATATAATTACCGGTTCGGCGAATTTTTCTAAAAATGGATGGAACAAAAATAATGAGATAGTTCTGTTTTTAAAGTCAAAATCACTGGCCAGGGAATATTTAAAACATTACAACTATATTAAAGGAGAAATTCTGAATGAAAATAGATATTGACGACGTAAATCCGGAAGATATAAAGGCCGTAGTAATAGACATCGATGGAACTCTGTTGAATTCCGATGAGGAAATTCCGGGGGAGAATATAGAGATTATAAGGGAATTGCAGAGGCTGGGAAAGAAAATAATCTTTGCCAGCGGAAGAGGATTGAAATCCGCGAAAAGCGTTATAGAGAGATTTCTGGATTCAGATTATACCGTAATCGCATACAACGGTGGAATGATAGAAAAAAATGGGAAAATTATCTATCATCGTACTCTGGAATCGGAAAAGGCCGTCGAGTTTTATAAAAAGATGAAAGAATATGAAAACACATTCGTACAGGCATATATAAATGACGATCTGTATGTTCCGAGCCTGGAAAGCAGAGCCTATTCCTATTCCAGACACGCTGGAATTCCATTCATTCATGCTCCCGAAATGATCGAGCTGATAACGAAAAACAGACCTACAAAACTTCTGGTCATCGATAAAGTTGAAAAACTGGATTTTTATATTGAAGAATTGCAACCACAGTTTCCCGGACTCTCCCTCGTAAAATCTTTCGGGGAATACATGGAAGTACTTCCAAACGGTGAGAATAAAGGCGATGCGTTGAAAGAGCTTGTGAAGGAAGAGAAAATGAGTATGAAGAATGTCATTTCATTCGGTGATAACGATAATGATCTGAGCATGTTGAAGATGAGTGGAATTGGTGTGGCCATGGGTAATGCCAACGATGAGTTGAAGAGGGTGGCGGATTACGTGGCTCCAACGCATGATTCGGCGGGAATGGCGAAAACTTTGAAAAAATTATTCGGACTGTAAAAAATAAACGAAACTTCTTAATGATAATGATATACTTGTAAATAAAAGCGTTTTAGCTCTCATAATTGTCGAAAGGAAAGAAAATGGAAAGTTTTTTAAAACCTCTGGTTGTTGTGAGCAGATGTCTGGGCTTTGCGAAGTGCAGAACTAACGGCGAAACAATACCCAATGATTTTATAAAAAAACTTGGTGAGTATGCTGACTTCATAACTCCCTGCCCGGAAGTGGAGATAGGATTGGGAGTTCCGAGAAAATCCGTCAGAATAGTCATACAAAAAGGTTGCGATGAAAAAATTCTCGTGCAATCGGCGACGAATCTGGATTGCACCGAGAGGATGATGAATTTTTGCAACTCTTTTTTATCGGATCTTGGAGAAGTGGATGGCTTTATATTGAAAGGGCAATCCCCTTCCTGCGGCATAAAGAACGTTAAATACTATCCTTCAACAGGAAAAGTGGCACCGATAGGAAAGGGAGAGGGGCTGTTCGGGGGATTCATATTGAAAAATTTTCCGTTGTATCCGGTTGAGGACGAAGGGCGTTTAAAAAATTTCGTGATAAGAGAACATTTTCTCACCAGACTTTTTTTGATGCCGAAAATCAGAAGATTGAAAAAAGATGGAAAAATGAAAGATATCGTGAAATTTCAGAGTGAAAACAAGCTTTTATTGATGGCGTACAATCAAAATTTAATGAGAAAAATGGGAAAGTTGGTTGCGAATAAAAAGGATTCCGACGTAGAAGAGCTCAAAGAATCTTACATTGAAATGTTCTTGAAGGCGATAGAAAAAAAGCCGAAATATACTTCGAATATAAACGTTTTAATGCATGCACTGGGATATTTTAAAAGTATTTTGGAAATGGAAGAGAAAGCTTTCTTTCTCGACAGTCTTGAAATGTACAGAAAGGGAAAAGTGCCACTCAGTGTACCCATTCATCTTGTGAAATCATACATCGTCAAATATAAGGAAGAATATTTAAAAATGCAGACTTTTTTTGAGCCTTATCCCTTCGATCTGGTCGATATATCGGATTCCGGGAAGGGAAGATAAATGTTTAGAAGGGCGAGAATAGAAAATTTAAAGGAAATATCTGAAAAAGGTGATTACGTTCTCTATTGGGTGCACGCTTCTCCCAGATGCAGTTACAATCCTGCACTGGAATTTTCCATTGAAAAGTCTCTCGAATTGGGAATTCCCCTTTTAATAATTTTTATAATAGATGAGAATTACAAAGAAGCCAATATAAGGCATTATCGATTTCTCCTTGAAGGACTGGAAGATTTCAGACGTGATCTGAATGAGAGGGATCTCGATTTGAAAATTTTCAGAGGGGATTCCGCAGGTATTATTCCGAAGCTTCAGAAGAGGGCCGCGGTTATAATAACGGATAAAAACTACATCGGACCACAGAACGAATGGATTGAGAAAATTTCGGAAAAGCTCGAATGTTCATTATATATAGTTGAAACGAATATTTCCGTTCCCGTAAGAGAGATAACGGATAAGGAAGAGTACAGTGCGGCAACATTCCGAAAAAAATATTGGAAGAAGGCCCACGAATACCTCGATCATGAAAGTAATAATGAAAATATGAGATGCGGGTTTTTTTTTGAAAATCTTGAGGGGGAGATAGAATCCGGTGAAATTGAAAATATTCTCGATCAGCTGAATATCGCGGACGGCATAGGTACGTCAAAATTCAAAGGGGGTTATAAAAGGGCGAAAGAAGAACTCAACCTGTTTATAGAGAAAAAACTTGAAAACTATCCGGAATACAGAAACTATCCCAATCTGGATTATTTATCGAATATGAGTCCCTATTTACATTTTGGACAGATTTCCCCGGTGGAAATCGCAAGAGTTGTGGCTGAAAAAGGCACAAAAAATTTTGAAAGTTATCTCGAAGAACTGCTTATACGAAGAGAGCTGGCCATTAATTTTTGTTTTTATAATCCGAACTATGACAATTTCGAAGGATTACACAGTTGGTCGAAAAAGACCTTGAATGAACACAGAAATGACGAAAGAGAACACATATATTCATTTGAAGATTTTGAAAATTGCCGGACTCACGATGTTTATTGGAATGCTGCACAGAAAGAGATGATTATAACCGGAAAAATGCATGGATATATGAGGATGTATTGGGGAAAGAAAATCCTCGAATGGTCCGAAACACCGGAAAAGGGAATCGCCGTCGCCATAAGGCTGAACAATAAATATGAACTCGACGGAAGAGATCCCAATGGATATGCCGGTGTGATGTGGTGTTTTGGAAAACATGACAGGGCATGGAGTGAAAGAAGTGTTTTCGGTAAGATCAGGTATATGAACAGTGCGGGACTGAAAAGGAAGTTCGATGTCGATAGTTACGTAGAAAAAATTATGAATTTACAGGAGAATTTATGAGACTGACTATATATTACTTGTTTGCCTATTTTTATGGGTCGATACCTTATATTTATATATTCACTTATTTTTTGAGAAAGAAAAAAGTCTCCGGCGAAATCACGGAAGAAGTGAATATGGCAAGTGCTTTTCATTACGGGGGACTGCCGGCGGGATTGTTCTCGGCCGCGGGCGAAGTATCGAAAATTGTCATCCTCCTGATTTATGGAAGAATCTTAAAACTTGAGAACTTTGTAATATATACCGCCCTGTTGATAGCGGTAATCGGAACTATGTACTCGGTTTTTCTGAAGTTCAAAGGCAGCAAAACCAAAATCGCCGGCGAAACCGCCATCATTCTCACGAATCCCATAGCCGGCCTGATAATATTTGGAGTTTGGGTATCCATCATCACAACCACAAAAAAAGCTAAACTCGCTTCAATAATAACCACTCTATCGATTACTCCTATAATGCTTTTGTTGAAAACCAATCTGGAGATGTTTTTATTTTCTCTTGCGATTACACTCCTTTTCTTTTTAAAAAAAGATGAAAAAAAATGATTCGGATCGTTTGAAAGTAGAAATATTAAAAGTTTTATCTTAGAACGACCGGAAAATCTTCATTCATATGTATAAAAGGCAAAAAACATGTGAATTTTATAAGGTTATTCTAAGGAAAGGGGTTTATCATAGTTTCGAAAGAGGAAAAAAGGGGTTGATTCTAAATGGAGAAAAGGGAAAAAGTTAATCTGGACGAATTTTTAAATGACCTTGACAGAGTACTGAAACTTTATAAAAAAGATGAGGAAAAATTCTCAAAAGAACTGGATAAGATTATAGATTCGATATCCGACAATAAGGTTGAAGAAGACGACTTAATATACAAGCTCGAAGAACTGGAACATTTTTTCATGAAGAATCTTGTTTTGAATAATCTGGAAATGAATAAGATAAATAAGAAAGAGAAGAAATTAATAAAAGAGTTGAACAAAAAGATAATTGATATACCAATCGTTTAAGCAAGAACTCATTGAAGAATACCTCCTGTAACACAATAGGAAAAAGGAAAATATTTTCATAACCCTCTCAAAACCATCCGTGAAAAGCGGGTGGTTTTTCTTATGTATATACAATTTTTCTGCATCTTGGCAACATTGTTCCGGAATCAGAAAAGAGTTTTAATTAATACTACGAAAGTTTTATAATGTAAATTTTAATGGCATAATAATAGTTCAGACTTTTAAAGATTTTTATTTCGGTAATGTGCTAATATATGTTTAACCCGACATTTTTTATTGAATGAAGAATCCGGTGACCCGTTTTAAAAATTCATAAAGATAAATTTTCTTGAATGTTTGACATTTTAAATATTATAATATCCGGCAAAATCGATATGAATGCGTGGGTTTAACAGAAAAAAAGTTTTCAAAATTGTCCGGAAGGTTTATGAATAGAGAATTTTAAATTGACAGAGGTTTTGTATATGATCGAATTAATAAAAAAATATCTTAAAAGCAGTTTAATACCTGAATTCAATAAGGAGCCGGTTTTTTCATTTCCTTCAGATGAGAGGATCGGGCTTTATATTCATTATGCATTCTGTAAACACATCTGTATGTTCTGTCCATATCACAAAATACAATATGACGAATCGATAGTGAGGGAGTATACGGATTGTGTCATAAGAGAGTTCGAGTTACATAATTTAAAAAGCTTCACTTCTCTTTACATCGGAGGCGGAACCCCTTCGAATGATAAATATTTCCTGGAAAGAATTCTCCCTTTTTTCAAAGATTTTATAAAAAATGAAATTTCGCTTGAAATTCATCCACTCGATGCCACTTCCGATAATATAGAATTTTATAAATCGAACGGGATCAATTTCGTGAGTCTGGGAGTACAGAGTTTTGACGATGAGTTTTTGCGGTTCATAGGCAGAAATCACAGCGGTTTAGATAACGAGATTGCACTTGAAAACATAATGAATGCGAAATTCGATTTTGTCGATGTTGATCTGATTTTTAAACCGGAAAAATCATTTGAAAATTTGAAGAAAGATTTCACGAGTGCCGCAAAGTATTCTCCCGAACAGATTTCTGTTTATCCTTTGATGAGATTTTCTTACACGGGGTTGGGTAAAACAAAAAACATTCCTTCCAGGGAAAAGGAATATTTCAGAGAACTGGACAAAGTGGCATCCGATCTCGGGTATGGAAGAGATACCCTCTGGACGTACACTCTGAAGAACAAAACGGGAAGATTCTCTTCGGTTGGAAGGGAATTTTATCTGGGCCTGGGGATGAGTTCCTCTTCGTTTTCCGGAAATGTTTTCAGTACCAATACCTTTTCATTTGAAAAATACAGGGAATATATTTTTAAGGGAAAGATTCCGGTGGATTCGGTTTATTTTTTTGACGATTACCAGGGCGCCCTTTTTTATTCATTCTGGGCATTGTACAACAGGAAGCTGGAAATGAAAAATATTGAAAAGTTTTTTCCCGGCGGGTACAATAAGATTCTGACCGTTATGAAATTCCTCAAATCGTTGAAGTATTTAGAAGGTTCCGGTGACAGGTATTATGTGACGGATAAGGGACTCGAAATACTTCTTGAACTGGAGGAATGGTTAACCTATGAGTTCATTGACCCTTTGTGGAGTCGTCTGAGAGCGTCCGCTAAAAAAAGTCAGTTGGGAGAAATTTCGAGCCCAACTGATAACGAGGTATATTAGGAAAAAACTGTCAATAGGATTCTATCAAATATTTAATCCATTAAGTTAAGTAAATTGAAAAGTTAGTTTTCAGTATTTATATCAATCTTCAGTCATTATTTATTTTTTCGCAGTGCGAGGGAATGCTGAATGGCGAATTGTGTAAGGCAAAGGATATTTTGCCGGACTTCGTGTTGTTATTTTTTGCTTCTTTATTTTTATTCGGTGGCAAATAATCAAATATATGAATATACATTTGAAGAATAGAAAAATTCAAAAAATATTCGTTGGATTATTTGCAATACAATAAAAAATATAATCGTTGAGAAAAATATTTCGAATATTATAAAATAAAAATACTTAAAAATCAAAAATAACAATAATTTTTACTATAAATAGAAAAATATTTATAAAATTTTATTTTAAACTTGAAATATTCAAATTATATGTGTATAATATTGAAAGATTGATTAAGGGGGTTTAATTATATGAAAGAATACCAAAAAAATTTTTTACTGTTGTCAGCCGGAAGGATAGTTTCTTTAATTGGAAGTGGTATACAGGCTCTGGCCCTCTCTCTATACATTTTGGACCTGACCGGTTCCGGGACGATGATGGGAACATTTTTAGTTGTCACGCTTTTGCCCAAAGTTCTTTTTGGCCCCTTCGGCGGTATTCTTGGAGATAGATTCAACAGAAAAAATATAATGGTTCTGATGGATTTCGGAAGAGGTGCAGTGATATTTTTGCTTGCGTATGTTGCATTTAATGGAACACTCGCCCTTTCGATGATATATATTTCACAGATATTTATATCTATTATGGATGTCGTTTTTGATCCTTCGACCAACGCCATGTTGCCCGATATTGTGCCTGAAGAAAAGCTGACAAAGAGCAATTCCGTGCTCGGGGCACTGAACGCATTGAGTTATATAATCGGACCCGCACTCGGTGGAATTCTGTATCCCCTTGGAATAAAGGTGGTTTTTATCATCAATGCTTCTTCCTTCGTTATTTCCGCGGTGAGTGAAATGTTTATAAGATATTCTCAGACGACGGAAAAGAAAAAAATGACCGTTAAGCAAATTTTTGGAGACCTGAAAGATGGGATCACCTTTTTCAAAGATAATAAAAACATTCTCAAGATTTTACTCTTCGCCATGACAACTAATTTTATTTTTAATCCTGTATTAACCGTTGTGCTTCCCTTTTTCGCGAGAGAGACAGTGGGCTTCTCCAGTTTTCAATACGGCCTCATGGAGTCGTCCTGGGTTGTTGGTGTACTGATCGGAAACATTGTAATAGCGATTTTCCTGACACAAAAGAGCGGAGGGAAACTGTTCAAAATGGGTTTAATATTTGAAATGATTTTATTTGGAGTTTTCAGTCTCGTCATCTTTCCTTACTTCGTCCAATTGTTCGGAGGAGCCTCGTGGCTGTATCTGGGTGTCATATCGGGGATATTTATAATAGTCGGCTTTTCCAACAGTTTTGTGAACACCCCGCTCAACGTATTTTTTCAAAAAGCGGCTCCAACGGAGATAAGATCGAGAGTATTATCGGTAATATCGGTGTTATCGCAACTCATAGTTCCGCTTGGAACGGCCATATACGGATTTCTCCTGGATAGTTTTTCGCCACACTTGCTGACGTTGGTTTCTTTTTCGATTGGTATGGTGGTTATCGTAGTATTTCTTGCGAAAGGTCTATTTAAAACCATGGACGAAAAAGTTAACGTGAAAGCGAATCCAAAAGCTCTTCAGAAAACCGAAGTGGAAATATAATCGCAGTTATCCGCCCTTCCAGGAGTCAAAATTAATGCAGTGATTTGCGATGCGTTTGAAGTTTGAAAAAAAGACTGCTACGGGTTTGTTATAATCGTTGTATGGAAAGATTTTCTATGTATGTGGAAGAATTCCGCCATAAAAAATGGTGGTTTTTTCCTTTTGTTAAGTATAGCAGCGTTTCTTTATTCAAAAGAACGGTTATGGTTTATTTGGAGGTATTATGGAAAAAGTAAAGATTGTATCGTATGAGAAAAAGTATAATGATGGGATTGTCGACTGCATGATTGAAAGTTCCGATTATTGGGGTGGATCCATAACATTCAGAACTTCCAGAGAAGTGGATGCCTGGATTAAAACTATGGATTACGAGGAAATATTTCTGGCGCTTTTGGAAGACAGAGTGATTGGAATCTGTACTCTCGAGAAATTCTGGGCGGACAGGAATGTTCTATACGTGGGATTATTGAATGTAACTCCGGAATTCCATGGAATGAAGATAGGGAAAAAACTTTTGTTGAGAGCACTCGAAAAATCCATTGAGCTGAAAAAACCTGAACTGGATCTCTACACCTGGGCCGGTAATACAAAAGCGGTCCCTCTTTATAAAAAGTGTGGGTTTTTTTGGGAAAAAAGAGATAAAAATATAAGGTTGGTAAATTATATTCCGTTCATAATGAATAACGAACTTTTGAAAAATTATCTGGCGGATTTTCACTGGTATGCGGATTATAAGAGAGAAATCATTCTGGAACCCGATGGTCGCCCGGAAGGGGACTTCGAGTTTTATGATTATATATGGGAAAAAGATGATAAGAAATTCATTCTTTCCTTCGAGGTGAAAGGACACGGCCTTACGAAAATTGATTGTGAAGATTTCATGATAAAAATGGAATTGAAGGAGAAGAGGGCGATAGTCGGGAAAGAATCGAAGGTCTTATTTAAGATTTTGAATAAGAGTGATAAGCCATTGAGTGTTGAAATAAAAGGGAAGGATGACGAAGTTGTAAAATTCGATTTTTCTGAAAGCGTGGAAATTGAAAACAAAAAAATCATAGAGGCGGAATTTGAAGTCATGAATTCCTTTGAAGTGAAGAATGATACCAAAAGAATTCCCGGTGTTTGTGCCGGATTAAAGATAAACGGAAAAGAAATAGAATTCAGAAAAGGGATTTACCCCCTCAATCCACTCAAAATTGATTTGATAACGAAGAGTGAAGAGGCGTATGAAAACAGTTATCAGAAGATGTTTCTGGAAGTTGAAAATAATCTGAGTTACAAAACGTCGTTTCATGTGGACCTTCCGGAGATACCGGATTTTCAGTCCGATCAGAAATCAATGGAAATAGATCTGGATGGCTTCGGAAAAAAGAGCATTCAGATTACCGGTTTTTTGAAAGGTTCTGCCGTGATCGATGGCTGTTTGAGTTATCATGAAAAGGGATATCCGCGAGAAATGTTCAAAGAGAAAATTTCCGGAGGGTTTTCAACGCATGGAAATACCTTCCTCGAAGAAAACCGTGGAGATAAATCTATCGGACTTCACGCAGGCAGATTTGAAGCGAGATATTTCAGCCGGAGGAATCAGGTTGGATTGACAAAAGATGGAGTTTTTCTGGATTTCGAACCCGCTTTTTATCCTCCAAAAATAGGAAAACCTTATTCCAGGGAATTGGAACTTTTGAAGCCACTCAGCATTGAATGCTTCTCTGAGAAGGACGAAAACTGTATACAGATGGAATATGAATCACATGAATATAAATCACTCAAAATCAAGAACAGGGTGTATCTCGGTCGGGATGGACTGGCGAAAAGAAAAATAATTCTGGAAAACACTTCAAAAGAAGTGGAATTCAAAGATCTGTGGATAGCCGATCCCTTTTATAGCGTAGAGCAGAATTCGTATGTTCCTTATAAAGATGGAATAATGTATGCCAGATCCGATTCGGACACTTTCCAGATAAATTATGAAAAATTGACTGAAAACTGGATATTCTCAAAGGGAAAAAATTACAACGTGGGAATTTGCTGGGATAAGAACCTGAAAATTGAGTTGAACGGATTTTTATTTAACCTTCACCACGAAGCCGGAAATCTGAAGCCCGGTGAAAAATGGGAATCCCCATTCATTTACATTTCTATTGAAGAATACGATATGGAATCTTTCAGAAAATTTGCATTGAAAAATTCTGATCCGGTCACACTTCCCGTGTTCAATGAAACCGAGCTCGTTATAAATGGCGGGAACCCTGTTTTAAAAGAAGATTTCGATGTTTACATCAGAAATGAATTGTTCAGTGATTTTGACGGGAATGCGGGAATCAGTTCGAAGGGACATTGCTTTGAAAAAATTCAGGTCAAAGCTCAGGAAAAGAAAAATATAAAATTGCTGAAAAGTGGAAAACTGGATATTATAAAGGAAAAACTCGATAACGGGAATTTTAAAACCCATAAAAAAGCAGTATACCCGGTTGTGGGCACCGAAGAAGTGGAGTACAGTGAACTTTCCGATGGAAGAAAAGTTGTGAACAACGGAAAGATCGAAATGAAGGCTTCCGAAAAATTTCCAAACACTCTGTATTCCATCAAATATAACGGTTTTGAATGGCTTGAAAACTCCTATCCGGAGGCCGGCCCCTTTTCGTGGTGGAATCCGTGGACGGGAGGAATTGCGAATTATTCAGACGATCTGAGACAGACGAATTTTATGAAAGAACCGTTTAAAGTTGAGTATTCAGAGAAGAAGGATAATTTTGGTAATGTCTGGAAAGGACTGTCTTTGATCACTGAGTTTAAGGAAAGTGAAAAATACAGAGGACTGGAAGTCAGGCAGAATTTTCTGTTGCTTCCGGGTGTGGAATTGTTGAGTGTCAATACAGAATTATTCAATGATACGGGAAAACTTTTGGATGGATACAGAAGCATTACATGTGCTTTTTTACACCTGGAAGAAAAATTTAAGAGCAGCTGGTTCAAAGTGGAGTATGATGATTGCTCGAGAAAATATATTGCAGGGAACAGAGAAAATTTGATAGATGCGGCAGACAAAATAATCGTCGGTTCAGATGAAAGAAAAGATAAAATAAATATATTTTCGGCGGACAAAAAAACGGTTTTGGTTGGATATTCAAATATTTTAACGCTCTTCGTGGAGTTTGAGCAAAGGGCGATCATCGAACACGGTCAGAGAAAAACTCTCCCACCGGTTTTCTTTGCCTTTTCAAAAAAGGATATAAAGAGGAAGCTTTTTTCGGAAATTTTGAAAATCAGATTTTAATCAACTCAGGCTTCTTTTCTGTATCTACAGGTTGGGAAGTTGCTGCAGATATAATAATCACCAAAATCTCCCTCTTTGTAAATGAGTTTCGCTCCGCAAAGAGGGCATTTTTCTGTTTTTGGGGCTTCTTTTTTCTTTTTGAATAATTTTGAAAGAGAAGAACCACCGTTGAATGATTTATACGATTCGAAAAGTTGAATTAAATAGTCAAATTTTAAGTCGTTGAGGACCTCATCTTTGAATTCTTCAATATATTCGATCATAGAACTTTCATTTATCACCTTTGCATTAATGGTTTCGACCATAAGCTTCGTTTTGTTGGGAAAGAGTATTATGGAATGAAAATTTTTGGGATCTATTTCCGAGATATCTCTGTATAACCTTTTTATCCTGTCGGAATTTCCTGGAAGGGGAGATTTGAATTTCAGAATGCCCCTGTTTTTTGTATAAACTTTCCATTCTATATCCTCTTCTCCTCCATATATAGTACCGATGTGCTCAACAATTCTGATTACGAAAACGCCGAAACGGGAAATAATGACATAATCGAGAAACATATTTTTATTTGGATCGCCTAAATGTATCTTTTTGTAGTATCTGTATTCGTTTTTATTCAGCTTTTTTAATATTCTTTCCAAATTCATAGTAAAAACCTTTCGTTTTAAAATATAATTATTTTAACAGTTTTTTATTTTAGA
>JASGMR010000028.1 GCA_030156385.1 Kosmotogales bacterium | reverse complement strand
CCTTCGATTCAAAAATAAAATTAATAGAAGATATCAAATACTCCAGAATTGAGAAATCCGAAAACCCGGAGATTCTGTACCCCGAAATAAATACAGAATTTTTAGACCCACCTGAGGATTCATCATATATAAAATACATCTCGCCCACCATCCTTCTTCAACAATTTGAAGACGAATACGATGTAATTCATACGGATGAAGAACCCGTTCTAAGAAGAAAGCCAAAAAATATGGGCACCCTCATTCATTCGTTGCTCCAACCTCTTGGTTCTTTGCATCATGGAAAAAAAATAAACATGAGTCAGATTTTAAAAGATGATCATAGTTTTATCAATGACAGTTTGTCGTTTTCAGAAAACGAAATTCAAAAGGCCAAAAAAATAATAGAAAAAATCAAAAGCAATGATATTATCAATAAAATTGAATCATCAGATCTCTCAAGAAGCGAACTTCAGATACATAAAAAATATGGAAAATATATTCTCATGGGAATCCTCGATAAAATAATCAAAAAGGACAACAAATGGGAAATAATAGATTATAAATATACCTTCCAGCCTGAAAAAATGAGAAAAAAACATATATTCCAAATGGAATTTTATATTTATTTATGTAAAGAAATCTTTTCGGTCGAAAAGGCAACCTTATTGTATGTGAACACCGGCAATATTTTTGAAGTCTACTTGAATGATGAAGAAGATTTTAAAAAACGGCTGAATGAAATGATAAATTCGTATCAGAAGAAGGTGATAGAATCATTATACTGAAACCCACCAGGCGATCTTTCTTTTTGAGATATTTTTTATATCCCTTTTACTTGATCATCGGAATCATAATGTTCCTGAATTACGATCTCGGATTTTTCTATGAAGGGTCTCAAAAAATTTTCATAATCGTTATATGGGCAGCAATTACAATCATTCCAGGTTTAATACTCTCTTTCAAGAGAAGAAACTTTCTTATTTTCTTTTTTCCCGCTTTATTAAATCTTATCGGTTGGATAATAAAAATATTTTATGATGTTACCTTCATTCAGAATAAAATCCAGGATATCGATCTCACAAACTTTGTCATAAGACTGTTCGATAACTTTCCATATACGATTTTCATTATAATCGGTTTGATCGGTACAATTTACATCGAAATATACAGAAGAACTTTCAAATATATTATTTACAAAGATAAAATCGAAATCTCATTCGGAATAGGTATGAACTCCAGAGTAATACCGAGTACTCAAATTGCTGAAATACTTCCGAGACAGAACTTCATTGAATTCATTTTAAGGATAGGAAATCTCCAGATACTGACTTCAACGGGAATGGGCACGGGAGATACCGGTACTCTTGGCGGATTCAACGCTTCCTACGGCAATAAAAATGTACGCGTTGGAGGATTCATGGGAGGTATAGCCACAAAAAAGGATCTATATCTCGATCCCAAAAACTGTATTTTCGGTATATCCAATTTAAAAAAAGTGATTGATATGATTAAGTTCAGATGATAAAGTGGCGTGCCTAGGGCGATTCGAACGCCCGACCTCCAGATCCGCAGTCTAGCGCTCTATCCAGCTGAGCTATAGGCACAAAAAATAATGGCGGAGAGGGAGGGATTCGAACCCTCGGAGGGTATAAACCCTCACTTGCTTAGCAGGCAAGCGCCTTCGGCCGCTCGGCCACCTCTCCATCTCCACCTAATTTAGAATTCTATCACGCAATGTTTTGAGTGTCAATTGATGTCTGCATCACTTTTTGAGTTTTTTAAGTTTTCTATAAACTTTCTTCCTCTCAAAACTGACATCATAAGTTGAAGGTACGGGCCATAAAAATGATACATCCAATTCCGCTTTATATTTTGCAACCAATTGTTTTTTAATATCCGGTGTTAAGATTCCCGAGAGATTCTGGTATACCTTTAAAGAAATTTTGGAAATACTTCCGTCGTTATCTACCACTTTGCTTATATCCTTCAATATTTTCTGATAAGTCACATGTGGTGATTCTACTTTGCCAATTCCTTTACATATAGGACAAGTGGTGTACAATTTTGAATCGAATCTCGGCGTCGATCTTTTCCTTGTCAATTCAAGCAATCCCAACTTTGTAAATCCCATGATCATCGTTTTTGCTTTATCCTTTTTTAATTCTTTATTCATAAAATCTATTATTTTTCTTCTACTCTCTTCTCTCTTCATGTCTATAAAATCTATTATGATTATGCCGCTTAAATTTCTCAACTTAATATGCCTCACTATTTCCTTAGCCGCTTCCATATTAGTTTCAAATGAAGTTTCGGAAATATCGTTGCAAGTAATATTACTGGCGGAATTCACATCAATAACGGTCAAAGCTTCCGTAGTATCTATGAAAATATTACCACCCTTCTCCAGAGGTACTTTTCTAACATATAAAGTCTTCATCATTTCATAAATGGATTCTTCTATAAAAGCATCCCCCTCGATGAATCTGACTATAGGTTTAAATCCGGGTTTGAATTTTCCAATAAATTTTACAACCTCATGCCACAGATCTTCGGAATCCACAACGATTTCGGATGTATTCTCTCCGAGAAGTTCTCTCAAAGTATATTCTACTAATCCCGGATCTTCATATAACAATTTCACTTTTCTGCTTCTGTTATAACATTCATTCATGGATTTCCATTTATCCAGTAACTCCTGGATTTCCAGGACCATATCTCTTTCAGAAATTCCTTCAGAAGCCGTTCTGATTATCAAACCACCCTCTTTTATGTTATCTCTTGCGATTTTTGCAAGTCTTTTTCTCTCGTTTTTGTCGATTATTTTTCGTGAAACTCCTATATGATTAACATGAGGTGTATACACTATGGTTCTTCCAGCCAGACTCATATTAATAGTTACCTGTGGTCCCTTCTGACCTATTGGGTCCTTAACAACCTGAACCATTACTTTCGAGCCTTTATTTATTTTGTCACCATTTTTAATATCTCTGAGTCTCAAAAATGCGTTCTTCCCATAGCCTATTCTTACAAAAGCAGCTTCCAGCGCCGGAACTATGTTTTCTACATAACCAAGATATATGTTACCGGTAACACTTTCATTCGTTCTTTCTTCAAAAAATATCTTCTCTATCTTATCTTCTTCCAAGACTGCTATTCTGATTTCATCGTCTATGTTGCTAAATATTATTTTTTGAGTTCTATTTTTCTTGTTTATTATTAACACTCCCTTTTCAAAAAAAGGACCACCCTAAGGTGGTTCTTCCACTTTTCAAAACTATTCTATTTCAATTAGACCAATTGTTCCATTTTTTCTTACATATAATGTATTGATTTCATCCGTATTTACATTCTTAAAAACAAAAAAATTATGACCAAGCATCTCCATCTGTAAAACCGCTTCCTCTTCTGTCATAGGCTTCAAAAAAAATCTTTTTCTTTTTGTTATCTGTGATTCATTTTCCTCAAATATCGGTGTTGGTTCGTTTTGTATGTCTTTAAGCGGTTTTTTGTGCTTGTTTTTCGATCTTTCCTTATATTTTCTCAATCTCCTTTCTAAAGTATCAACGAGTCCGTCCACCACATTATAAAAATCGCTTCCCTTTTCTTCAACCCTTATTAAAACACCTGGAAGATGAATGGTTACTTCAACCTTATAAAACGCTCTGTCTTTGTTCACTCTAACATCATAAGAAATAATTTTGTCATCATTAACCATCTTTTTTACTTTAGACAGTTGTTTCTCCAGATGATCTCGCATAACATCTGATAAATCTACATCTTTTGAAAATAAATTAATATCCATAAAAAGCCCTCCTCTCATGATTGGGTGCTGCGAAATCTATAATATATCTCATTATATCATCATAAATATGAGATTCAAATGAAAAAGCCATGAGTGCTAAAAATAAATGTGATATTCAAATTGAAAAATCAGCAGCGATCAAATTATATTAGCAATCATATATTAAGTAAGCTATAAAATTTTATTACATTATTTTTTTTATCAAAAAATCACTATTAATAAACAGTTTTAAAATTTTTATATAATTTTAGCAACCCCTTGACATGTTTGCTAATTATATTTATAATTTTTAATGAAAATGATTTTATTAGGAGGTAAGGGAAATGTCCAATAAAGAATACACCGTAGGAATAGATTTAGGAACAACAAATTCTTGTATTGCGTGGGTAAAACCCGACGGATCATCAGAAGTAATTCATAATGCAGAGGGTACCAGAACAACTCCTTCCATCGTTTCTTTTGGAAAGACGGGAGAAATAACGGTGGGTGAACCCGCAAAAAGACAAGCGATATTAAATCCAGACAGAACAGTCAGATCAATTAAAAGACATATGGGAACTGATTATAAAGTTAAAATTGATGATAAAACATATACACCACAGGAAATAAGTTCTTTTATTTTGAAAAAATTGAAGACGGATGCAGAAAATTATTTAGATGGAAAAGTAACAAAAGCGGTCGTAACCGTCCCGGCGTACTTCAATGATGCAGAAAGACAGGCCACGAAAGAAGCCGGTACTATAGCAGGACTGGAAGTTCTGAGAATAATAAATGAACCTACTTCGGCAGCGCTGGCTTATGGACTCAACAAAGCCGATCACGAGAAAAAGATAATCGTTTACGATTTAGGTGGAGGAACATTCGACGTTTCATTACTGGAGATCGGGGAAGGTGTAATTGAAGTTCTTGCAACATCTGGTAACAACAGACTTGGTGGAGACGATTTTGATCAAAGGCTGATCGATTACATAGCGGAAGATTTCAGAAAACAGCATGGTGTTGATTTGAGAAAGGATAAGCAGGCTTCACAGAGATTAAAGGATGCAGCAGAAAGAGCTAAAATTGAGCTTTCGTCAAAATTTGAAACCGAAATAAGTTTACCTTTTATAACAGCTACAGCTGACGGCCCTTTACATCTGGAAATGACTCTGACAAGATCGAAATTTGAATCCTTGGTAAAAGATTTAATTGAAAGTACAAGAGAACAGGTAGAAAGAGTTATAGAAGATTCCAAAGTTCAAATATCAAATATCAACGATATTATTTTAGTTGGTGGGTCAACCAGAATACCATATACCCAGAATTTCATCAAAGGGATCTTTGGAAAAGAGCCAAACAAAACGGTTAATCCAGATGAGGCGGTTGCGGTAGGAGCTGCTATTCAGGGAGCTATCCTTTCCGGAAATTCAAATATAGATCAGGATTTGGTTTTGGTTGATGTTACACCACTGACTTTAGGTGTTGAAGTTATGGGAGGTCTTTTAGAACCCATTATTGAAAGAAACACTTCAATACCTGTAAAAAAATCAAAGATCTTTACAACGGCTGCCGATAGTCAGACAGAAGTTGAAGTAGGCGTATTTCAGGGCGAAAGATCGATGGCCAGAGATAATATTTTCCTTGGAAGTTTCAAATTAACCGGAATCCCACCGGCACCGAGAGGAATCCCACAGATCGAAGTAACCTTTGATATAGATAGCAATGGTATTGTAAATGTTTATGCAAAAGATCTGAAAACTAACAATGAACAATCCATGGTTGTCACCGGAAGACAAAAGATGAGTGACGATGAGATCAAAAAAATAATCGAAGATTCTAAAAAATATGAAGAACAGGACAAAAAGAAGAAAGAAGAAATACAGCTCAAAAACAATGCAGAACAGTTATGTTTCCAGATGGAAAAACTCATAAAAGATAGCGGAGACAAAATGTCTGCGGATGACAGAACAAAATTAGAAACCGTAGTCAAAGATCTAAGAGACGCTATAAATCAAAATAATATTCAAAGAATCAAAATTCTATACGACGATCTACAGAAAGTAAGCATGGAAATTGGGCAGAGAATGTATCAGCAAAACGATGCTTCTGCTGGAAATAACAATAATCCAAGTGAAGGAAAAGGCGAAGAGCCGTCCGAAGATATAGGTGAACAAAATCAGGGTGGCGAATATATACCACCGGAAGAAAAATAATAAGGAGGCGCGAGAAAATGATAGAAAGATATACTGGTTTTCCATTTGTAAGAAGAAGATTTGAAGATATTTTTAACAGTTTTAATGATGATGTGGATAGAGATTTAGTTCCAAAGTCAGATATTTACGAGGAAGGAAATAGTTTTTATATCACTTTAGAAATACCTGGATTGAAAAAAGAAGATGTTAAAATCAAGCTGGAAGATAACCTGCTCGTAATTGAAGGCGAAAAGAAAATCGATAAAGAAATTGAAGGAAGAAAATATCATTACTGTGAAAGAGCAAGTGGAACGTTTCAAAGATCATTCAGAGTACCCGATTACATCAAGATAGATTCTATTAAGGCAAAATTTGATAACGGAATTTTAACAGTAGAGCTGCCAAAAACCGAAGAAGAGAAGAAAACAAGAGAAATAGAAATCGATTAAAAAATTAGAAATCTGTTATCTTGACCGGGGTACTGGACAGTACCCCGGTTTTTATTAGGAGGAAAGACCATGATAAATTATGAAAATTATACTGAAAAAGGGCAAAAAATTCTTATGGATGTTCAGGATATATTATCCAGATACAGAAGCAATCAACTTTCAACGGAAGCTCTTTTACTTTCAATAATAGAAGACAACGACAATATTGCAGTGGAAATACTGAAAAAATCAGGTGTGGATTTAAAAAAACTTCAGAACTCACTATCAAAAGAAGTTTCCAGATACGGTTCTGCCTATGGTAGCGGAAATCAATTATATATAACGCCCGATGCCAGACATGTAATAGCCACCGCTCAATCCGAAGCTGAAAGAATGCAGGATAAAAAGATCGGAACAGAGCATCTGTTGTTGGGAATAATAAAAGAAACATCATCGGAAGCATCCAAAATACTGATGCGATTCAATATAAACGCAGATAAAATTTACTCACAGATTCTTCAGGAAAGAAAAGAAGGAACAGGAAAAGAAGATGAAAACGCAGATATTCTCAAGAAATACACCATCAACCTGACTGAGCTTGCAAAAAACGGAAAATTAATGCCCGTTATAGGAAGAGAGGAAGAAATAAGAAGAGTTATTCAAATCATCGGCAGAAAGACAAAGAATAATCCCGCGCTGGTTGGTGAACCCGGAGTAGGGAAAACCGCTATAGCCGAAGGATTGGCGGAAAGAATAGTTTCAGGAGATATTCCTGCGTATTTAAAAAATAAAAGAGTACTGGCTTTAGACATGGGAAGGCTCGTTGCAGGAACAAAATTCAGGGGAGAATTCGAAGAAAGGATGAAGGGGATAATAGATTCGGTTAAAAAATTAGCCGGTGAAATAATTCTATTCATAGATGAAATACACACTGTGGTTGGTGCGGGGTCTACCGAAGGATCCATGGATGCGGCAAATTTGATGAAACCCGCTTTAGCGAGGGGAGAATTACAGTGTATAGGAGCCACCACACTCGACGAATATAGAAAATATATCGAAAAAGACAAGGCACTCGAAAGAAGATTTCAGCCGGTTATGATAAATGAACCGACCATTGAAGAGGCTATAGAAATCCTGAAAGGGATAAAGGAAAGTTATCAAAAACATCACTCGGTTGAGATAACCGATGAAGCAATAGAAGAATCCGTTAATCTGAGCAAAAAATACATAACCGACAGGTTTCTACCGGATAAAGCGATAGATTTGATCGATGAAGCGGCTTCATACGTGAGATTGGAAACGGGATATTTACCGGATACCCTTAGAAAACTGGAAATGGAATTATCGGAAATAGATGAAAAAATGTCGGAAGAAGTATCGCTGGGTAATTATGAAAAAGCCGCGAATTTAAAAACTAATTATGAAAAAATAAAAGAAGAATATAAGAAAGAAAAGGAAAATTGGGAAATTAAAACAAAACCCGAGGAAAGAGTGGTCACACCTGAAATAATTGCCAGCATAGTAGAACAGTGGACCGGAATACCGGCAGGAAAGCTTTTACAATCGGAAATGGAAAAACTCAAGAACATTGAATCCCTTATTCATGAAACATTTATAGACCAGGAAGAGGCGGTCAGCAAAGTCACCAAAACTATAAAAAGGGCCAGAGCGGGATTAAAGGATCCCAAAAGACCGTGGGGATCATTTCTGTTTTTAGGTCCTACTGGAGTTGGGAAAACGGAATTGGCCAAAACATTGGCAAGAATACTTTTTGGTAGCGAAGACGCAATGATAAGAATCGATATGTCCGAATACAGAGAGAAACACACTGTTTCAAGATTAATTGGTGCCCCTCCGGGATATGTTGGCTATGATGAAGGAGGTCAATTGACCGAACGGGTCAGAAGAAGACCATACAGCGTTGTATTGCTTGATGAAGTCGAAAAAGCACACAGTGATGTCCATAACATTCTTTTACAGATAATGGATGATGGTAGATTAACGGATGGTAAAGGTAAAACTGTCAATTTTAAAAATACAATCATAATAATGACAAGCAATATCGCTTCGGATGAGTTCTTTAAAGAAAATTATAATACGGAAGATATATATTCGAAAATAAAGACCGTATTCAAGCCGGAATTCGTAAACAGACTGGATTCAATAATATTGTTTAAACCTTTAAAAGAAGAAGCATTGGAATCGATAGTAAAATTGCAACTTGAAGAAGTCAAAGAAAGATTGTTTGAACAAAATATTAATTTATCTTTCGGTGAAAATGTATTCAAAATACTCGCCGAGAATGGCTATGATCCTGAATATGGCGCACGACCAATAAGAAGGATAGTCGAAAGGGAAATAGAAGAACCTGTAGCAGACAAGATAATCGCAGGAGAAATTAAAAGTGGCGATAAAATAAAAGCAAGAGTAAATGAAGAAAAGGAAATTGTGATAGAAAAAAATTAAACGGTGTGAACAGCACCGTTTTTTTATGAGTTTGCTTGACTAAGCCCCGTAAATCTCTATCAATCTTTCGGGTGCTATTCTCGCCAAAGCTTTGGCAGATATCAATTTTAATTTTCCGTCGGAATTTCTTTCCGAAATGATTTTCTCTAAATTTTCGATGGCTGAATTATATTTAAAAAACCCGCACAAACCAACGGCAATTATTCTGGTGGCATTTTCTTCAAGATGATTGAATGCAAGATTCAGTATTTCACTTTCAAAATCCTGAAGTTTTAATTTTTTCACGGCTCTCAAGGCGGATTTTTTTAAAAGAGTGGAAGTGGAGTTCAAAGCATCTTCAACTTCATCTTCAACCAGATAATCCATCATGGAAGATAATGTATCTATTGCCGATGACCTGACCTTTTCAGAAGGATCTTTCAGAAGCTTTCTCAAATCGTCGGCGGTCGATGGTTCTTTCAAAGATTTAAATATCTGAACACCTAAAACTCTTTCATCTTCGTCTTTACTGTTAATGAGTTTTTCGGCAGTAGGAATCAGCTCGTTGTCATAACCTATATTTTTTTTCATCTGTTTAAGAGCAAAAATTCTCTTTTTACCCGCGTTGTCACGAATTATTTCTTTAAGTTTATTCTTGGCCAAATCTTCCGGGAAGAGAGAAATGGCTTCTATTATGGATTCAATATTGTTTATATCTCTGTATTTATTCAACAATTCCTGAAGGTACTCTATATCATTTTCATCAAAATTTTTAAGTTTTTTAATTATCGCAATTTTTTTCAATTTTTTATTCAAAGAAGAAAGATTCTCTTCCGTTATCTCAAAATTTCCGAGAAAGGCATTGGCCAGATCCTGTATCATTTTATTGGGATCATTTTCAAACGGTTTTAACTCATCTTCGGAAATACTTTCATCTATCAAAGTTTCAATATACATTTTTCTGACTTTACTCGATTGATCACTGGAAATCTTTTCTTTCAACGCCTTGTTCGCGGATCCTGAAAGAGTTATGAACTTCACGGCAACTGAACGGACCTTTTCGGACGGATCATCGAGAAGCTGTATGATCTTCTCATCAATTCCCTCTTGATTAACATACGCTTCGATCGCTGAAGCTCTTACAAAAGGGGAAGAATCGTTGAGATATTTATCTATATTATTTATATGAACTTCGTTTTCTATACTCATTTTCAAGCCTCTTGACTTCAATTGCTGAGTTTTTGAAAGAAGCATTTCATCGATATTTATTTTTTTCATATTATTTATTTCATCTTCTATATACAGCAAAACCTTCTTTATTTCTTTTAAAGGCATCCTTTATTCCTCCATATTTATATATAACTTTCTGTCATCGATATTAAATATAATGATCTGTTCCACTCTTTCTATTTCAAACTTCTTCTTGACTTTATATAATTTATTGACCGTCCCATTTTTCTTTCTATTCAAATAACCCTTTTTGTAGTAATATGAAACTACTTTATAACCCGGATTCTCGTATTCAAGTAAATAAAGGGAGCTTTTATTTTGATAGAGTAATCTCTTGTTACTTTTCAAGTCTTCTTTTATAAAATCAACCGCTCTGTTTAAATTACATATATCTTTTGAATAAGAATTAAAAAAATGTACCTCTTCACAATATAATACGAATAAATTTAAAACACCTATAGAAATTACAGAAATCGCACAAAGAGTTATCAGGGTTTCTACGATGGTTATCCCCTTATTCAATCTCTTTTTTCAACTCCTGTAGTCTATTTATCACTCTTTCTTTTCCTAAAATTGAATATGTTTCGAATAAACCTGGTGTAACCAATCTTCCGGTCACCGCACCTCTTAAAAATTGAAAAGTCTTCTTTTTTGATGTTATTTTTTCAGCGGCCAGATCTCTTATAACCTTTTCACAACCTTCTACAGACCAATCGGAATTTTCATTGAATTTTTCCTCCGCTTTTTCCAATAACTGGCAATTCCACTCTTCATTTAAAAATTTTTCTTTGTAATCTTCTTCATATTTTACATTTTCATCAAAAAATGGTGAGGAAAAATCACATAACTGCTTCAGTGTGTTTATTTTTTCTCTGCATACTTCTATCACTTTTCTGGAGTAAAATTCAGATTTTTTTATTTTCGATTCAAGGTTTTTTCTATCTGTAAGTTCCAACCAATTTATATATTCACGGACTACTTCATCTATATCCAACATTCTCAAATGTTTTCCGTTTATCCATTCCAGCTTTTCATAATCAAAAACAACACCCTTTCTGGAAATAGACTCAATATCAAAATCTTTAATTTTCTCATCTATATCAAAAATATCATCTTCAGATTTCCAGCCCAAAAGTGCCAAAAAGTTCATCAGGGCACCGCTCAGATATCCTTCGTTTATGAAATGTTCAACACTGGTATGACCATGCCTTTTCGACAGGGGTGCTTTATCATTGCCAAGAATCAGAGGAATATGCATAAATTCGGGCAGATTCCACCCAAGGGCCCTGTAAACCATAACTTGTTTTGCCGTGTTCGTCAGATGATCTTCACCCCTGAAAACATGTGATATTTTCATCAAATAATCGTCTATGACAACGGCAAAATTATATGTGGGAAATCCGTTTGATTTCACTATTACAAAATCGTCGAATAATTCATTTTTAAATTTCATATCACCCTTCAACAGATCATAAAATTCAGTATTCTCGGTCTCAGGTATTTTAAATTTTACTGTGACGGAATATGATTCATCTAAATTTTCAAATTTATCGTAGGAGGTCTCAATGACTGTTTTGGGATCACTACTCTTATATAGAGCATAATATGCCAGTTTATCCTCTATCAATTTTTTGGTGAATTCTTCATACACACCTTTTTTATGTCTTTCGCTTTGCAGATAAGGTGCATAAGCGCCCCCGACATCGGGTCCCTCATCCCAGTCCAGACCACACCACTTCATAGATTTTATTATCTGATTTTCAAATTCTTTTGTGGATCTTTCCGTATCAGTATCTTCAATTCTCAAAATAAATTTTCCATCATTCTTCTTTGCAAAAAGCCAATTAAATAATGCTGTTCTCACTCCGCCCACGTGTAAATTTCCTGTTGGGCTTGGTGCAAATCTACATCTTATCATTTATGACCTCCAAATACTCTCTAAGTTCCTCTATTGATTTAACTTTTTTTACTTCAATTAGTTTTCTGTTATCCAAATATTTTTTATCTATCAAAACTTTGTCAATCCTGTCGGTCCAGCCTCCGGTACCTTCGAATAATATCACGGGTTTTTCATAACAATAAGCGGATATTATTTCGAACAGAGTTCCAACTTCTCCACCAATAGATATAACAAAATCGATAGACTTTACCAGAATCAATGACCTCATGGTGAAATCCATTCCCGTATCTATCCTGGTATCCAGGTACATATTGCCAACTTCACCATCCGGGAGAATTCCTACCACTCTTCCCCTCATTTCTTTGGCCCCTCTGGAAACCAATTCCATTATTCCATCTCTTCCACCCGTATAGAGTGTGTGCCCATATTGTGCTATTGTCTTTCCAACCTCTAAAGCCAGACCGGAAACCCGATTTATTTTCTCATCACTCAAACTTCCAGAATAGCCGAATACTCCAACATTCATATCAATTATCATCGCCTAAATAATTTTCTATAACTTCTCTGTCATTTAAAACCTTTTCCGGTTCGCCACAGGAAATAACTTTACCCTTGTAAAGGACATACAATTTGTCTACAACTTTCGCAATACTGAGAACATCATGATCGGTTACTATGACTCCTATGCCTCTGGTCTTCAAGTTTCTTATGATTTTTTGTATATCTTTAACCGTTATAGGATCAATGCCCACAAAAGGCTCGTCAAGAAGTATAAAAGATGGAGAAAGAGTCAATGTTCTCGCAAATTCCAGACGTCTCTTTTCTCCACCCGATATAAAATCCGAAGTTTGATTTTTCAAATGATCAATCCCAAATTCTTTTAAAAGCTCAAGAGCTTTATCATCAATCTCTTTCGCAGAAAGATTTTTGTTGTTGAGACTTAAAATAATTCTCAGGTTTTCTATTACTTTTAAACCCCTGAAAATAGAAATATCCTGGGGAAGATATGCTATTCCCCTCTGTGCCCTTTGATGAACGGGGAGTTTTGTTATATCTTCTCCATTGAGTAAAATTTTTCCCTTGTCCGGGATTACCAATCCAAGCATAGACTTAAAAGCGGTAGTTTTTCCGGCACCGTTTGGGCCCAAAATCCCTACCACTTCATTTGATTTTGCGTGAAAAGAAACGTCGCTTAATACCCTTCTTCTTCCAAAATTTTTATATAATGATTCACATGATAATTTTTTTAATTCCGTTTCTATCAATTATTTTCGAATCCCTTTAAATATGAAATGATCATATCGGTGATATCATATGTTCCGTTTCCATAAAGTAAAACATCCTTGTTAATTACCATATCAATTCCATTAAATTCCGCATAATCTTTAATTCTCTTGTTTATCGTTTCAAGAATAACGGCCAGTTTGTTGTTGTAATTGTTTTCCAATGTCTGCTCATACTGGGATTTTTTTGAAAGAATTTCCTGTTGCTTTGCAGTGATTTCGTCACTCGTCGCGCCGCTGTTCACCAATGTTTGGTATTCCTTACTTAAATTATCGAGTTGCATCTGATAAAACTGAACATCTTCCTCATAGTTGGCATTCAGATTCTGCCATTCTTTAGTTGATTCCAATACCTTCTGATTATCAACGAAAGCTATATTCGCCGGTGTTGAAGGTCCACTGGAACTTTCTGAAATTGAAATAACTCCCACTACTGCCACTAAAATTACCATCAATAAAATCACTTGTACTTTTTTCAAAATAATTCCTCCTTAAAAATTCTTCCTTGAATCTATCAATATAGTTACTGGGCCATTATTGGTCAAATTAACTTTCATATGCGCCCCAAATTCGCCCTGCTGTACGTTTACTTTTTTAGACGCCAATTCTACAAATTTGTTGTAAAAATACAACGCTTTTTCAGGATTTTCCGCATTCGTGAACGAAGGCCTTCTTCCTTTCCTCGCATCTCCCAGTAGAGTGAACTGAGAAATAGCGAGTATTTTTCCCTTAACATCCAGTAATGATAAGTTCATTTTCTGATTGTCATCCTCAAATATCCGCAAGTTCAATATTTTATCGACTGTCCATTCAACATCTTCTATAGTATCATTTTTTTCCGCACCTATTAATACCATCAGTCCGTTTTCTATTTCGCCGATTATTTTCTCATTAACAACAACATTTGCCTTCGTGACCCTCTGTATTACCGCCCTCAAGAAATTCCTCCCGTTCTTTCGACTTTCTGAACACCCTTCATGTTTCTCAAAGCTTCCATGGTTAGTGTTAAATGGCCGATATCTCTGACTACAACACGCGCCTTGAACTTATTCAATCCCCATTTTCCGTTTTCAACCGTATACTTATCTATAGTTGCATTTCTGCTCTCGATTTTATCAACTATTTTACCATCTATTCTTCTTTCGGAATTATCATAAAAAACTATTATCCAGGATATGAACTTTTCATTCGCTATATTACCCCAATGAGCTTCTAAAACCCTTTCTTCGGAAATATTCCTTATATTTCTACAATTTCTTTTATGAACAGATATTCCCCTGGAACTTATAATTCCTATTATATCTTCACCGGGAAGTGGATTGCAACATTTTGCAAAATGCACATCTATTCCCGTTTGTCCACCGATAATAACTTCATTTCCCTTGTTCTGCTTTTTCTTTATTATCTTCTTCTGAAGAATTTCTTCTTCTTCGACCGTTTTGGGATATAAAAGATTGAGTAATTCTCCGATCGTTATTGATCCATCGCCTATTTTCATGAAGAATTCCTGTTGATTATGCGCAGCGATTTTTGTCATCATATTTTTTATTTCTTCAGAATTGAGTAAATCTTCCATCGGCTTTGATAGTCGTTTACTCACCTTCCGGAATACTTCCCGTCCGGATTCAATGAGTTGATCGCTATATTTTGATTTCAGATATCTCCTTATTTTCGCTTTTGTGCTGTTCGATTTTACATACTTAAGCCAATCCAGACTGGGACCCTTGCTCTGTTTATTTACGAGTATTTCAACTACTTCTCCAAGTTTTAGATGGTAATTCAACGGAACCATTCTTCCATTGACCTTGGCTCCGCCAAAATGATGCCCAATCTCTGTATGTATAGCGTATGCAAAATCAATCGGTGTTGAACCACTTGGAAGATGAATTATTTCTCCTTTTGGGGTAAAAACATAAACTTCTTCACTCACTAAACTCTGAGAAAAAACCTCTATATCTCCAAAGCTCGTGATCAAATCTTTGTGCCAATCGTTCAACTGTCTCAGCCAGACGTTTTTTCTTTTGGAATTCGTCACACTGTTATTTTTTTCCTTGTACTTCCAGTGCGCTGCCAGACCGTACTCTGATTCCACATGCATCTCTCTGCTTCTTATCTGAATCTCCAGGAATTCTCCTCTTCTCGTTATTACCGTCGTGTGAAGAGATTTATAACCGTTCGATTTTGGTGATGCGATATAATCCTTAAATCTATCGGGTTGAGGATTCCACAGTGAATGAACTACACCCAGAGTTTTATAGCAATTTGTAACATCCTTGGTTATAATTCTCAGGGCGAACAAATCATAGATCTCGTCAAATGCCTTTCCTTTAACCACCATCTTCTGCCAGATACTGTAAAGATGTTTTATTCTTCCAGATATATCATAAGCAATTCTATTCTTGGCCAATATTTCCTCAATATCTTTCTGGTAGTCCTGTATTATCTCTCTTCTTTCACTTATCTTTTTATTCACTAATTTTTTCAATTCCTGGTACTGTTCCGGATATAGATATTTAAAACTGAGATCTTCCAATTCCCATTTCATAACATGAATCCCGACCCTGTGAGCTATGGGGGCATATATTTTAAGCGTCTCGAGAGCTTTTTCCTTTTTCTTTTCGTCACTCACATATTTAAGAGTTCTCATGTTGTGCAATCTATCAGCCAGTTTTACGATAATAACCCTCGGGTCAGTCACGAGTGCCATCATCATCTTTCTGAGGTACTCTATTTTATCTCTGGCTTTAATAGTCTTACTTTCAAGATTAGCGTTTATGTTCAGGGTGTTAATTTTCGTCACACCGTCTACTATATTCGCAATCTCTTTACCATATTTTTCCCCTATGGTATCTAAAGATACATTGCAATCCTCCACCACGTCATGCAATAATGCCGAAGCAATAGTTTCGATATCACCCCCAAATGTGGCGATTATTTTCGAAACTTCAACAGGATGTGTAAAAAACGGTTGACCGGATTTTCTGAGTTGATTGCCATGGCTTTTCCTCGCAAAATTATATGCACTTTCTATTATAAGTTTATCCTGCTCATCGTATTCTTTTTCAGAGATGCTCTCCAAACTTTTTATATAAGTTTCGGGAGAGTCAATTAACTCGCTCACAATACACCTCCTGATATTGAATTTTATCACAGAGATAGTTAAGAAAAATATTTCTTATTAAGAAAATATTGTTTAAAGAGGTATGTAAGAATTGTATGGTTAACTATAAATTAATTTTCACTCATTCTCTTTATTAATAAGTTTAATAGCATGAAACATAGCCCACATAGCAGCTTTATTCATTATTCTTATCCTATCGCCTATTAAGTTTTTTTCATAGCAATACATTTTTCTCATATAATCTATTCCTATAAAAACCTGTCCCACATTATCATTTCTGTTATCTCCTGCCGGCCCGGCAATTCCTGTTATAGAAATTCCAATATCTGTATTTGAAATTTTTCTTATATTTTTCGCCATTTGAAATGCCGTTTCGGCACTCACGGCACCGTATTTTTCAAGAGTTTCTTTTTCAACTTTCAGGAACGAAATTTTTGATAAATTCGAATAAGATACGATACCATCCAAAAAGAAATTCGAACTACCCGGAATGCTGATAATTTTAGATGACAACAGACCCCCGGAACAAGATTCGGCCGCCGAGACGGTCAAATCATATTTTTTCAATAATTTGTGAAGCTCCATTTCCAGAGATGTATCTCCGTCACCATAGTAATACTCTCCAACTATTTCAAGAATTTTCTTCTCGGTTCCCAGAACAAGGGATTCACATTTCTCTTTATCTTTTCCACCCGAGGTTACCCTGAGTGTAACTTCATAGTCCTTCGCATAAGGCGCTATAGTTGGATCAGTTTGATTCACTATAAGCTCCTTTATTCTTCCGACAAGTTCCGATTCACCAATTCCAAAAAATCTTAAAGTTCTGGAATAGAGGGTTCCATCGATAAATTTACTCAAATATGGGATAACCTCTTTTTCAAACATGTGAGACATTTCTTTCGGTGGGCCCGGTAAAAGTATGAAAATTCTTCCTTCACTTTCGATTATACAGCCCGGCGCTGTTCCATCCTCGTTTTTTAAGATGATTGCGTTTTCAGGAAAATAAGCCTGCTTAAGATTTTCTTCGCTTCTGAAAATTTCTCTGTCTTTGAAAAAATTCTTTATGGCATCCACAGACTCTTTATGCAAAACCATATCCAGTTTTAAAAAATCACACACGCACTCTTTGGTTAAATCATCCTGGGTCGGTCCAAGTCCACCGGTGAAAATTATCATCTGTGATCTATCATAAGCGGTTTGAATGGTATTTTTAAGTCTTCCGGGATTATCACCCACAACAGTATGATAGTAAACAAAAAAACCCAAATTCTTCAATCTATTTGAAATGTAAGTGGCATTTGTATTGACTGTATCTCCCATTAAAATTTCGGTTCCAACGGATATTATTTCACAGTTCATTTTATTCACCCTTTTAATTAATTTTTTCAATGTACTCTTTTATCTCATCTACTGTCTGAGGTTCGAGTCTTTTACCCCAAACTATCTCTTTCTGATTTTCACCTGTTATCTCAATAAAGGGAACGAGGTAAATCGTGAATTTGGGAACCAGATTCACGACATCCAATACGTTCAATTCAAGATCTTCCAATTTTTTAATCTCGTTAGGTGAAATTGAAAAGATGATTTTCGCTACTTCTTTCGAATCTTTTTTTAATCCTTTATATCTGTTCAAAAATTCCAGAAAATATTTCGTTTTTTCAGTGCTTTTCGCTTTTTTTGCTTCATCAAATAATTCAATTTTTTTATTTATGTCATCTTTTTCATCATCCTTAAATCTTTCGGTCTTCTGTACATTATTTTTAGGTATTTCCCTATCCTTGTTATCTCTTTTAACAGATGAAACTGAATAGAACTCTCTCTTTATGGGGGCCTTCTCCTCCGGCTTCAATTCAACCATTCTTTTTTTCGGATCATCTTTCTTGTTCAAATTCAGAACGGGGAGATTTTTGTTCATTTTTTCCTCCGCAATTTTCCGCAACATTAAAAGATAAAAATAAACACTGTTTTTATCTGTCAATTCCAGAAAAGATATATCCCCCATCGTACAGTTAAGAAACATAATATGATCGTCTTTGTTTATTTTCCTCTGAAATACACTCTTTGACTCGTTTTTTAAATTTAAGTTTATACCTTCCTGCGACAACTTTATCTTCTCCGATTTCATTTTCAATTCTTCATATTTTATGAATTTTTCATCAATGAGTATCCCTTCATTCATGATGGATATCTTTGTCTGCTTATTTGCAATCAAAATATTACCACTCTTTTTATCTTTGCCTCTGTAAGCGAAAGGTTCACAATAGTACTGCGTTTTATCCCTTTTATAGTATTTTTCCGATTTATAATCAACAACATAAATCACTTCAAAGAGTTTGCTCAACTTGTTTTTCAACAATAAATCCGCCGTGTCCGCTATTTTTTTTACCGAGAACGAAGAAAAGCATTCCCAGAAATAATCGTGTAACTTCGCGTTTCTTTTCAATTCAACTCCCAAAGGAAAAATTCCGGTCAGGAAATCTTCCCCATAGCTTTCAAAAAATTTCGAGAGCAGATTCACTATTTTTTCTTTTTTAAATATATAATCGTTATCAATCAAAAATTGAATAAAATTACTTATGAAAACATCTATACTTACTATTCTCTCTTCTGATGTATTGACTTCAGAAATTATTTTCTTCATGGATTCTTCGATGATCATCAAAAAGAAATCATCGGAAACGTTTTGTAAATCCAACTGGGTAAATAGCTTATTTTTCACAACATACTCTATAAAAGTCGTTTCATTTATCAACTTTTTAACCAGATCATCCACGGGAAATCTGTATTTCCTGGATTTTTTTATCTTGTTTTTAATCGAGGCGATCAAAATAATCTTTTTAAAAAGAACGATAATGTCTTCCTCATCAAAATCGGATTGAATGATGAAATCATAGTACTTTTTAAAATTCTCCGCGGGATTGGAGGAATTATCAAAAAAGTCTACAACATCAGATTCAAAATATGAATTCTCAATAAACTTGTTTAAAACATAATCCTCCGCTTCTTCAACATCGGAAAATTTCTCAAATCTATCCTCTTCACCGTTCACCAAAACATAATAATCTCTGAAAAAAAGCCTGGTTACATAAATGATAGAAATGAGCTTGCTCTTAAAATGGTATTTTATTTTTTTCTCCTGGATTAAGTCTTCTGGATTCCTTGGAGTTATTATTTTTATTCAACTCCTTACTCTGAAATAACTGCAATGTCTATCTTGTTTATAGTTTATCATTTTATTTTTTATTAGGCGATACGATAATTTAAACATTCTAAATGCCATACAAAATTTAATTTCTTTTATGTATATGATAATATCTTCATATATAAATCTGAATTGGAGCTGGTAATCATGAAAATATTCTTTCTGGGTACTGCTGCATTTGAAGGATTTCCCAATCCCTTTTGTAACGGAACCTTCTGTGAGCATTCGAGAAGAGAGAAAATAAACAGACTGAGATCCTCAGCCGTGATTGACGACAAAATACTCATAGATTTCGGTCCGGATATTGTGGCCTCTTCCCAAAAATTTACAAAAAAACTCTTTGAAATTGAAATATTATTAATAACTCACTCTCATCCCGATCATCTTTATCTTCCCAATCTTGGCCTCAGAATGGCTCCGTACAACGAATCGTACGAAGAATTATGTAAAATGCATATTATATCGAATGAGACCGTGATATCTGAAATCGCAAAACATAAATATTTCGATAAACAAAAAAATTCTTTGAAAGTACTCGCACCGTTTTTCAAATATAATTTAAAGAAATATGAGATCATGGCCGTTCCGGCAAATCATAAAACTTCTTCAGATGAACAACCGTTCTTATATTGCATTCACAATACGGATAAAACTATTTTTTATGCCACCGATACCGGTCCTTTGAACGAAAAAACATTGAAAACCCTCAAAGAAAAACTGCCATATAAGATAGATATGCTCGTAATGGATGCCACATTAGGTCTTTCCGATTCGGTTTTTCCCTATCACCACAGCTTTAAAACATTAAAAAACGAAATTGAGAGATTCAAAAAATACAATCTTTTATCTGAAAATCCTAAAATTTATGCTCACCATTTTTCACACCACAATAACGAGTTCAACGATATAAAAGAAAAATACAACGGGATTGGTGTAGAAGTTTCTCTAGACGGTATGGAAGTTAAAATATGATCGTTAAAAAATTTATGCAGAGAGTTCTGTCGATTATGATAGAACCCGGGGGTGATTACTTTGCCTTATGAGAAAGAAAAAAAGTACATACTATATTTGAAAGATGAAGACAGAGATATGTTTATAGCAAAAAACTCGAACAAGATTCAAAAAGCGGGCATAATTCAATGGTATTTAATTGAAGAAATCAGAATTCGTCTGCAGATCGAATATATGAATGGGAATTTTCATGAGAAATGGATTGAAGGAAGGAAAACACTAACGGATAATGTTTTGATAAGAAAGGAAGATGAAAAAAATTTTATTCCTGAAAACAGCTCTTTCATTCAAAATCTATCCAATTATCCCTTCGTTATTAAAATTCGTCATTATCTGAAAACTGTTAAGAATGTAAAAGAATGTATACTGGATGAATTTCTCATAGAAAAACATCCAAACACTGGAAATTTAAAATATCTTATGGAAATTGAATTAATAAATGAAAAAACCGGAGACGAAGTTTTCGATAATCAACTGAAAATTCTAAACTTTATGAATTTTAAATACGAAGATGTTACCTCTCATAAAAAGTATTCCAACAAATATCTCGCTGTAAAGAATAAAAAAGCGAATCAACAGGAACTCATAGAACACTTAAAAAAGATTCTGGTCGGCTAGCCACAACTGCCACAGTTCCTTCCGGAACATCCGGAACAACTTTCAGATTTTCTGCAGGTCGCTACTCTTGAAATCTGTTTTTCAAGTTCGCCATCACACTCACTACACCTTGGTGGCTGTTGATTATACTTCAGCAATAAGCTCTCTTCTTTGCCACAATTTTTACATATAAATCTGTATAAAGGCACAAAAATTCCTCCCTTTTAATCTCATGAATATTATTATATCTTTTTCAGAACGAATTGTTTAAAAAATGTAAAAATTTTATCGTTCATTTGTTTATAATCTTTTCCTGGCACTTAATAATATAAAATATAATTTTTTAAGTACGTTTATGTAATAGTCCTTTTAAAAAAAGACCATATAGTTGTACTATAATTGGATTATAATTAAAATTGATATTTTCGGTTTTACGGAGGCATAATGAAAAAATTACTGTTATTTATTTTGGTAATAATGACAACAGGAATATTGTATTCTCAAATAATAGCAAAATTCGATGAAAGATTCATAAATCCTCAGGAATTGCTTTTTTCTGAAGTATCGGACATAGAAGAAAATTCCTTTTTGTTGACCCAGATCTATGGATCTCCTGTCTTAACAAAAAATTCAAC
>JASGMR010000027.1 GCA_030156385.1 Kosmotogales bacterium | reverse complement strand
AAAAGAAGACAACTGGTGGGGGCCTGCCGGCCCATCGGGTCCATGCGGTCCTGATTCTGAAATTTTCATCGACAGGGGCCCTCAACCCGGATGTCCCGATCCCGAACATTGTAGTCCTGCATGTGAATGCGGAAGATTCCTGGAATTCTGGAACCTGGTCTTTACAGGAATGAATCAGGATGAAGAGGGCAATATAACCGAATTGAACAGCAAAAATATCGATACCGGTTTAGGTATGGAAAGGCTCGCTTCAATAATGCAGGGTGTCGACTACGTTTTTGATACCGATCTCTTTCTTCCCATCATCAGAAATACCGAAGAGCTGTTGAATATAAAGTACAAAGAGAACCGCGTTGTTGACGATTCCATAAGAGTTATAGCCGATCATACAAGATCTCTGGTTTTTATGATTTCCGACGGCATTCTTCCTTCCAACGAGGGAAGAGGCTACGTTTTAAGAAGAATTCTCAGAAGGGCTTTGAAGCACGGATCACTTTTAGGCAACAAAAAACCTTTCATGCATAAATTAGTTGAAGTAGTGGCGAAGGAATACGGCGACGTATATCCGGAACTGAGATCCAAACTGGGAATTATCCAGGAAATCACTCTTTTGGAAGAAGAAAGATTTTTAAGCACCCTTGAAAGCGGTACAAACAGATTGAATCAGATAATATCTGAAAAAAACAAACTGGACGGAAAAGATCTTTTTTTACTGCATGACACATACGGATTCCCCATTGAGCTTGTCGAAGAAATGATCGAAGACAGAGATATCGATATGGATAAAACCGGTTTCAAATTACTCATGCAGAAGCAGAAAGAAAGGGCGAGACTGGCTTCCGGAAATAAGGAATACGCGAAAACGACCACTATTTACGATGAAATCGCGGAAGAGTTCGGAAAAACTGAGTTCGTGGGTTATGATGAGTATTCAACAAAAACCAACGTTCTGGCTCTCGCCGATAAAAATGGACTGGTGGAATCTCTAAATGCCGGAGATAAAGGATATATGGTAACAACAAAAACACCGGTATATCCCGAAAAGGGAGGACAATTGTCCGATAAAGCACTCATAAGATTCAACAACAACGGATTGGGTGTCGTTAACGATGCCTTCGTCGGTAACAAAGAAATAATAATTCATTCGATAGAAATACAGAGTGGAATTCTTCATAAAAATGATATGATAAAAATTTCCATAGACCAATCCGTGAGAAGAGCAACGGCGAGGAATCACACCGCAACTCATCTTCTGCATGCGGCGTTGAGGGAAGTCGTCGGGAAACATGTCAAGCAGGCGGGATCTCTTGTCGGTCCTTTGAGATTGAGATTCGATTTTTCCCATTACTCCGCCCTGGTTGAGGAACAGATTTACGAAATTGAAAAAATCGTGAATACCAAAATCCTTGAAGCGTTACCCGTCGAGACCGAGATAAAAAAATTGGTTGATCTCAAAGATGAAGATATTATGGCATTGTTTGAAGAAAAATATGGCGATACGGTAAGAGTGGTTAAAATAAATGAGTTCAGCAAAGAATTATGTGGCGGTACACACGTTCATAACACTGGAAGCATAGGACCTTTTAAAATCATTTCCGAAACCTCGATATCCGCAGGTGTGAGACGTATAGAAGCATTAACAGGTGCCTCATCGCTTGCATTGTTCAGAAATTCGGTCGAAACACTGAAAAATATAGAAGGCATGTTGGATGCAAAATCGGAAGACATGATAGACAAACTGAATAAAACTCTCGAGGAACAGAAAAATTTGAAAAGGGAAATAAAAAAACTTCAGAGTAAAATAATTTCCGAAGATAATTCGGCCAGAGATATAAGGAAAAATGTGAATGGAGTTGAAGTTATAATAAGAAAAGCTCAAAATGCTTCGCAGGACATAGTCAGAAACAGTGCCGATGTTATGATGCAGAGAATAAAATCTGGTGTCGTTATACTTTTCAACGAACTGGACGGAAAAGTTCTCTTTGTAGTAAAAGTTTCCAGGGAACTGACAAAAAATATAAAAGCGGGAAGTATAGCTAAAAAAATCGCCAAAGAACTCGGAGGCGGTGGTGGCGGAAGACCGGATTTCGCCCAGGCAGGAGGAAAGGATAAAGAAAAAATTCAGAAAGTTATCGACAATATAGAGGAATATTTTGAATAAGGAAGAACACGCTTTGAATGATAATTTCTCAGAACTGTTCAGTTTTGATTCTAAACCGGAAAATCTCTCCACTGACACACTCGCATATATAGGCGATTCCGTTTATTCTCTATATTTCAAACTGATAACTTTGAAAAGTTCAAAGAGAAGGGTGAATTTTCAGCACGAACTCGCAAAAAATTATGTTTCACACACGAGCCAGTTTCAATCTTTTAAAAGTATAAAAGAGGAATTGAACGAGGAAGAATTGAGTATGGTCAGGAGGGGTTACAATTCTAAAGGGGCGAAAAAAAAGGGGCCCAACGAAGAATACAGAACATCAACAGGACTGGAAACTTTAATAGGTTATCTGTTCATAACAAAAAAAATTGACAGACTCAAGTATCTCCTGGAAAGGATAGAAGAAGATGTATCTTCACGGAAGAAATGTACTTAAAGAAATATTGAATTTAAAATATACTCTGAAAATCAAGAGGGTCATCTTCACAGACCAGAAAAATACCGACACTGGATTGATGAAATTGAGGAAGATGACGGAGGAAAGATACCGGGTGGACATTCTTTCACCTCAGGAACTCTATAATTTATCCAGAGAAAAAAAGCATCAGGGCGTAGTGATTGAGCTCAGGGAATTTCCCTTTTTCGATTACAGAGAAATTATCGAGGATAATAAAGACAAAAAAAATTCACTCATTATATTCCTGGATCAGGTTCAGGATCCTCATAATTTCGGTGCGATCATTCGAAGCTCAGTTGCGTGTGGTGCCGACGGGATAATCATTACGGAAAGAGCCTCTTCCGATGTTTCCCCGGCCGTCATAAAGGTCTCTTCAGGACTCGCTTTCCGTATTAAAATTTCAAAAATACCCAATCTGAGAAATGTTTTGAAGAAATTTCAGGAATCCGATTACTGGATATACGCAGCCGGCATGGAAGGAAAAAATTATTTTGATGAATCGATGCCCGAAAGAAGCGTTTTCATTTTTGGAAACGAAGGACAGGGCGTCAGAAGATTGATAAAAGAATCGAGCGATGAGATAATTTCCATACCTATGAGAAGAGAGGTAGATTCTTTGAATGTGGCGGCATCCGCGGCGGTGCTTTTATTCGAATATTCAAGACAGATGTATAAAAAGAGTTGATTGAAATGAAAATCAAAAGGCTTTCTCAAAATGTTATTTCCAAAATTGCAGCCGGCGAAGTCGTGACCGGCGGATATTCTATAGTGAAAGAATTGATAGAAAATTCTATCGATGCCGGCAGTTCAAAAATTTCCATAGAAATTAAAAATGGCGGTAAAGAATACATTAAAGTCAAAGATAACGGGTCGGGCATGTCTCCCGACGAATTGAAGCTCGCCATATTACCTCATACCACGAGCAAAATAGAAAAAATAAAGGATCTGGACTCCATAAGTACCTTCGGATTCAGGGGCGAGGCTCTGCACACGATAACCAGCGTCTGCAGATCAAAGATTTCCTCCGTAGAGGAGGGATCCGAGGTGGGTCTGAGTCTCGAACTTTCGGGCATGAATATTCAGAGAGAATCTTCCTTTTCCGGAACATCGGGCACTTCGATCGAAATATTCGACTTGCTCTTCAACACTCCCGCAAGAAGAAAATTTCTTAAATCTTCGATGATGGAGGGAAGAATGATCACCGAAGTGGTTCAGAGATTTTCACTTTGCTATCCTCAAATAGAATTCGAATACATAAAGGACGGACAGAAAGTTTATAATTTCGTGAAAGCGGTGGATAGAAAGGAAAGAATCTTAAGGATCTTTCCCATTTTGAACGAAGAAGATCTGATTCAAATTGACGACTTCGGTTCCAAACTTTCCGTAAAAGGATATATTTCGCTTCCAAGAACCAGCAGGGGAAACCGTGTCGGGGAAATGTTCTTTGTCAACAACAGATATGTGAAGCAGAACAGCCTGAACAATGCCCTCGAAAGGGGTTATGGAGAAATGTTGAACAAGGGAAGGTTTCCTATCGCTATCTTAATGATAGAAATCGATCCGGAACAGGTCGATGTTAATATTCACCCTCAAAAACTCGAAGTGAAATTTTCGAACAACGCCGAAATCAACGAATTCATCAAAAAGGCGGTAAGAACTTCTCTCAAAGGGTCGGGGGGGTTCAATCTCGATATAAGCCACAACACTTTCAACAAAACCATATCCACCGACGAGCTGGAAAGATTATCGGACAGAAAAGAGGTTTATCCTGAAAAAACATTCAAAGCGGATAACTCCCACTATGTGAATAATCAGAAAACCGGGGATAAATATAACGGTTTTCAGAATTCTTTCTCAAGCATAGAAATGGAAAGAAAGATCTTCAGACCTTTCAAAGAGGAAAAAATAAATTTTACCGGTACCTACGATTTTATCGGAGTATTCGGTGAAAGATACATACTCATTCAATTTGAGAAAAATCTTTTGATAGTGGATCAGCATGCCGCACACGAAAGAATTCTCTATGAGAAATTCAAGGAAAATAAAACGATAGAAAGTCAAAAATTGTTATTGCCGCTATCGATTAAAATGGAAGATTTTGAATTGGAACTGGCGAAAGATAAAATTAACCGGATCAATGAAATCGGTTTTGGTATAGATTTTGATAAGAAAGATATCATAATAAACGCAATTCCCGTAATAATATCCGAAAGATACACCGAAGAAACTTTCAGAGAAGTGATCGAAGAATTGAGATTTGAAGGTATTGAAGAATCGGAAAAAATATTTAAAAATATAATCGAGACCCTGGCCTGCAAAAATGCCATAAAAACCGGTGATGTTTTAAAAGAGGATCAGGCAAGGGAATTGATAGATGAAATATTTGAAAAAAATCTACTGGTCTGTCCGCATGGAAGACCCATTTACATGAAAATAACGTTCAAGGACCTGGATAGATTTTTTTCAAGATAACTGAATAGAGAAAAATATCTTTAGAGGAAACCGGTGAGAATCCGGTGCGGACCCGCCGCTGTGAACAGGGACAAATCCAGAATAACCACTGGGAAACCGGGAAGGTCTGGAATTTGTACGATCTGTGAGTCAGAATATTTTAAAGATATTTAAATATACACCATTTTCTCGAGGAGAGGAAAATGGTGAATTTGTATGAAATTTGGAGGTAATTTTTATGAAAAGGATTTTGCTTGTTTTTTCTTTGATTCTTTTTGCACTGTCGGCATTTTCGTTTATAATAGTCGACGATCTGGGAAGAATGGTCGATATCGAATCGGTTCCTCAGAGAATAATCGTAGCCGCTCCTGCGATTACGGATTTTCTGGTTGATCTGGGATGTACAGACGAAATAGTCGGATTAACCGACTGGGACTCATATGCTGCCACTCTGGGCATAGAAACGATAGGAAACCTGACCCCTCTGAACCTGGAAAAGATCGTCAGTCTCAACCCGGATTTAATATTCCTGAGCGGAGGATTTCAGGAACCCGAAGTGTCCAAACTCGACGAACTTGGTTTACCGGCATTCGTAGTCAATCCCAACAGTTTTTACGAAATAGCTCAGTCGATAACAAATATATCCATCATCATGGGTAAGATCGATAAGGGAAAGGAATTGAAAGAAGAATTCGAATCTGAAGTTCTGGATATCGCGAAACAAACCTCTACATTACCGATGAACGATAGAAAAACAGTTTTTTACGGGATGTTTTCGGACGATATGTCACAGATATGGACATGTGGAACCGGATCATTCGTCAATGAAGCTCTCATTTATGCAGGAGGAGTGAACGTGGCTGCACCGTATTCGGGAAACAACGGATGGTTTCCCGTCGGACCGGAATTCATTTATTTAAACGATCCGGACATCATATTCGTTCCTTATTATTACGAAGGCGGACAGGAAGATGCCATAAACATCGTTTTGGATTACGAATCATTTAAAGATCTCAAAGCCGTAAAAAACGAAATGGTCATCCCCGTTCCCAACTATTTAACGGATTATGCCAATCCAAATTACGGAGAATTAGTGAAATACCTGAATGAAAAAATCTATTAATTCGGCTCTTTTTTTCATCATTTTAATTTTATCGTTCTTTTTACTTATAATTTTTCTGTCAACTATAGGCTCTGTGAAGATCACCTTCACAGAGGCCTTTAATGTTTTACTGGGAAAAATTCAAACAACCAATGAAAAATTGTACTTCAATCTCCGCCTTCCCAGAGTATTGCTGGCACTCATAATAGGGGCCGGACTGGCCCTTTCGGGAGAGGGATTACAATTAACGCTCAAAAATCCTCTCGCAGATCCCTACATCATAGGAATATCAGCCGGAGCATCTTTTGGAGCCGTACTGTCTCTGGTTATGAAACAGGCATCAAAAATAAGTATAAATATGGAATTATCCGCATTCGTTTTTTCTCTCATCTCCACGTTTCTGGTCTATTTTATAGCGAAGAGGGGAGGTAAAACCTCGGTCACTTCACTGATCCTTTCAGGAGTGATCATTTCATTTCTGTTCAATGCCATGGTAACCCTACTCGTAACATTCGCATGGAAAAACATTTTAACTATTCATTTCTGGGCGCTGGGATCTCTGGCGAGTGCAAAATGGTCGGATATTTTCAAGATACTTCCCGCAGTCATAGGCGAATTCATAATATTTGCAGTTTTAAAGAGAAAAATGCTGATCCTCTCATCGGGAGAAGAGCATGCGACTTCTCTGGGAATAAATCCGGAAAGATTGAAAGTCATCATCTTTTTCACGGTCAGTTTTGTCTGTTCCCTGATGGTATCGAGCGCGGGAATAATAGGTTTTGTAGGTCTTATAATTCCACACACGGTCCGATTGGTTGTGAGAATAGACAAAAAAATCGAACTCCCCATTGTAGCTATAACGGGCGGAACTTTTCTGATAATCTGCGATACGATCGCCCGCACCGCGGCAAGACCCGCCGAGATTCCTCTCGGTGCTATAACGGCTCTCGTGGGTGCACCCTTCTTTATCATACTGCTGAAGAGGAGAGACGTGAGCGGTTATGAATGAAATAATATCGATTGAAGATCTGACATTTTCTTACAATAAAAATCCCGTTCTAAAAAATATATCACTTCAAATAAACGAGGGAGAAAGCATAGGTATTTTAGGCCCCAACGGAAGCGGAAAAACAACTCTTTTAAAACTGATAAGCGGAATATTAAGCGGTTATTCGGGAAAGATAAAAATATTCGGAAAAAATATAAACAAATTTTCAAGAAAAGAATTGTCTCAGACGATCTCATACATACCACAAAATTTAAATATCAACTTTGACTTACTGGTGGAAACGATAGTATCGTTCGGTCGCAATCCATATATAGGACTTTTTAAGGGACTGAAAAAAAATGATTACATCAGAATACACAACGCCATGAAAGAAGCCGAAATAACTCACCTAAAAGATAGGATATTCAACACATTGAGCGGAGGGGAAAAGCAGAGAACCAGTGTTGCCAAATCGCTCGCACAGGACGGAAAAATTCTGCTTCTCGATGAATTTGTCACGCATCTCGATCCCGGGCACGCTCAAAAAATTTTGTCCCTGACAAAAAAACTGATTGAAGAAAGGCATATGACTTCAATCGGAGTATTTCACGATATAAACCGCGCTATAAATATCTGCCATAAACTGGTATTCTTAAAGGAAGGAAAAATCCAGGAAAAAATCAAACCGGAAAACATCAGCGAATCTTTATTGAAAGACATATATGAAATTCAGATAAAAATAATTGATAACCCTTACACGGGCAAACCTTATGTGATCACAAAATAAAAAAAGGACAGAATAGAAATCTGCCCTTTTTCAACATTTATAAATTAAAATCAAAAGAAATTTCCAAATGCGACGAAGAGTCCTCCGCTGAAACCGGTAACCGATTTGTCTATTCCTTCTTTTATTCCGAATCTGTAGCCTGCGTTAACGTTCAACTGCATCCAGGATAAAAGTTTCAATGACAGCGAAAATTCAGGTTCAACGATAAATAATCCTCCCGTTGCACCACCGATATTCGCCCCAAGTTCCAAACCCCAGGGATCCAGGTCAAATAAATATCCAAGATGCGCTGCTCCATAACTGAATTCAATCGGTTTTTTGTTCAATGTCGTGAATCCTTCTCCTCCGATCACGAAATGATCGTTCAGGATGACTCCTCCGCTGCCGCCGAGCAAAAAAGCCATATCCGTGCCCGTACCCAGCGAAGTGATTTTCAGTTCCGGACCTCCAAAACCTTTGACACTTAAACCGAATGAAAAGGACGCAAATATAACACACATAATCAATAGAAAAATTATCCTCTTCATAATTCTTTCCCCCCAAAAAAATATTCTAAATAATTATAACATTTTTACAAGGAATTTTAAAAACGAATCAAGAAATATATCATCGGCGGATATTTCGTCGACAAATAATAACCCTCTGAAATTCCACCAAAATCAGCGATTAAATCATTGATATCCGCGGTACCCGTAGGAGAAAAATAATCATATATCTCCTTTGATATACCAGCCACACCGGCAAGAACGAAACCCATCTTAGTATTAAAAAAATAATTACCGATACTGAATATGCCGAGGGAAAACGAATAGTGCAGATATTTGTCGTAATTCGGTATGCCGGATGAAAAAAAACTCAAGGTTATCAAAACAACCAAAAGAACCGGGACAAATTTAGTCAATCAGAACTCCCACGTAAATCCAAGACCTCCCACAAAATAGTTGAACGGGAGAGTATCCTCTGCCAGATCATAATCATCGGAAAAAACCAGCATGGACTTCGCAAAACCACTGAAATACAAATTTTCAGTTACAGGTGCGAGAACCTGGAATCCCATTCCGCCGTAAAGATCGAATTTCGAAAAATCCGACAGCGAATCCCAGAAAAATCCAAGTGGTGTCAACAGCAGCTCAATAGTGGGAAATTTTTTCATACCATCATAAAGCGTCACATACAAACCCGGCGAGACGAATAATGAGGCCTTTTTACCCATCGCTAAATCGGCACTTATATTGAACCCTGAAATTCCATCGACGGGAACACTGAAATTAACATCTATTCCAGGGCATGGAAGTTTTTCCGTACCGTCGGGATTGGAGGCAGCGGCCGCTGCATTAACTCCCAGTTTGAAATCGATGGAAAAAAATAATGTGGATAAAAAAATTATAAAAACCAGCAATACTACTTTTTTCATTAAATACACCTCCATAAAACCGCTTTGTTATATTATAACATCTTTTTATTTTTGAATGGACTCAATAATGGACCGATCAAATCATTGAATTTATTTTTGTCAAATGCTGTATCTCCTATCGATTGTGAATCTTAAATTTTTTTCAGAAATTCATTAAAATCAATATAACATCACGTTTCTCTTTTTCGATAAAATTATTACAATAAAAGTTCATTCTTTTATTTAAAATCATATCCCTGCAAAGGATTATGAAATCCGTGAATACATTCAATGATTAAGAAACCTGTAAAAATAATCCTTTTCTATGGGTCACTCAAAAAAGGAACTCATGCACAAAATTTTTTGCAAAATATATGCAGATAAGAGAATCAGGCAAGCCACACAGGGCACGTACAATAATTTTAACGCTTCTCAAGAATTATTTTCACAAATTCAGAAAGCTTTTCGTACAGATTGAGAACCATTTGAGATTTGAAAAAAATATATGTATAATAAAAGGAGATATCAACTAAGAGGTGGTCAAATGGCAAACGTATTTGTTGTAACCTCAGGAAAAGGCGGTGTAGGTAAAACCACTATATCTGCAAACATAGGTTGCGCACTGGCAACCGCAGGGAAAAAAGTGTGTTTGATCGATGCGGATATAGGTTTGAAAAATCTGGATATTGCGCTCGGCCTTGAAAATCGTGTGGTCCACACGATCCTGGATGTTACAAATGGAAAAGTAGGAGCACAGGAAGCACTTGTAAGACATAAACAATTGAAAGGATTGTATTTGTTAGCTGCGTCACAGATAGCAACCAAAGAAATGATTTCTCCCGAAGATATGAAGAAGGTTATTAACAGTCTTTATAAAAATTTTGATTATATCATTATTGATTCGCCGGCGGGAATTGAAAGAGGTTTCAGAAATGCCATCGCAGGTGCCGAAAAAGCCATTGTTGTAACAACACCTGAATTGCCTGCTATCACCGACGCAGATAGAGTAATCGGTCTTTTGGAAAATCACGGTATGGATGAAAGTAACATACTTTTGATAATCAACAGATTCAAAAAAAACATGGTAAAGAAAGGGGATATGCTGACTCAGGAAGATATCAAAGAAAATCTTGCAATCGATATTCTCGGTATTTTACCCGACAGTGAAGCCATTATCGTTGCCACTAACAGAGGCGTACCGGTTATATTAGGTGACGATAACCACTCGGCCATTGCCAGAGTGATCGAAAACATTTCTTCGAGACTGCAAGGTGAAGACATCCCCATAGACAGAGATTTAATTCAACCACAGAGTGGTGGATTTGTTGATTTCTTCAAACGAATTTTCAAAAGAGAAAGATAAGGGGCTGATATTATGTTTTTTGGACTATTCAGAAAAAGGAAGAAAAAAGCTAAAAAAGAAGGTAGCAGAAACGATGCCAAAGACAGATTAAATTCTATCGTGAGTTCAAGAAGGCGTTCGGTCCCCATCCAGGATATTGTTCCTCAAGAGGTCTTAGATGGATCTGAAGTGGATGTTAAAAATCAAATCAGACATTATGTTTCTGAAAAATACAATGTTAAGGAAGAAAATGTGAAAGTTCAATTCGAAGAACATAATGGATACGTTGTCATTATAACCAATGTCGTTTTTCATTAGTAAAATTTTTGAAGAAGGTAATGAATCATGATCAAAAAAATAAATCTGAGGACCGGCAAAAGAGAAGAAATACTTGATCTGACCGATATTGTGAAAGAAATTGTAAAGGAAAGTAAAATAGTCGCGGGAACAGTTGTAGTGTACGTTCCACATACCACTGCCGCGGTAGCTATCAATGAAAATGCCGATCCGACGGTCAAGAGTGATTTTAATAATTTTATGAATAAGCTGGTTCCCTATGATATGCCCTTCTCTCATATGGAAGGAAATTCCGATGCCCATATTAAATCTATACTGGTAGGTTCGTCGGTAACGATACCAATTTCGGAGGGGAAAATGCTTTTGGGCATATGGCAGGGAATATATTTCTGTGAGTTCGATGGTCCACGAAATAGAAATGTAATAATAAGTGTAAATTAAAAACCACCACAGGGTGGTTATTTTTTAGGAAAATTATATTTCAAATTCATACCTTAATTCTAACTTTGTGATATACTTTCACAAACATTGTTTTGGGGGAATTTAATTGGGCGGATATAATATACCAAAGGCTACTATTCACAGACTCACAAGGTATTACAGATGTTTGGAACGATTCCTGCTTAATGGAAAATCCAATGTTTCTTCTAAAGAAATGGCTAACAAATTGAACATCAAGCCAAGTCAGATCAGGAAGGATTTATCATATTTCGGTGAATTCGGTAAAAGGGGAGTCGGATACGACGTCAGAGAATTGATGCTCAGCATTGAAAATATTCTGGGAATGAAGAAAAATTGGAGTTTTTGTATCGTTGGAATTGGAAATCTGGGGCTGGCAATTGCAAATTATCCGGGTTTAACAAAGGCGAGATTCAAATTGAAGGGTGTATTCGATAACGATAAAAGTAAAATCGGCATCGGGTTACATGATGATCTGGTAATCCAGTCCGTGAACGAGCTGGAAAAAACCATAAAGGAAAGAAAAATAAGTATCGGAGTGCTCACGGTACCTGGAAAATATGCTCAGAAATTATCGGATAGAATGGTGTCGGCAGGCATCGACGGTATCATAAATTTTACACCTGTGAGGGTGATAGTTCCAAAGCAGGTTATGCTCGAGGAAATTGATATTTCAATTTCATTCAGAACTCTGGCATTTCAGATAAATTTAAATTTATAAATATTCAGGTGAATCGAATTGTTGGTAGCAATTGTTGGTGGCAGCGGAGCCGGAAAGACTTCTGTTGCGCATAAAATAAAAGAACATTTCAAGACGAGGGCGGAAATTTTATCCATGGACGATTATTATGCTGATCTGGAGGAAGGTGTCGATCCTCACAGCATTAATTTTGACAGTCCGTTTTCATTCGATCTTGAACTGTTCAGAGAACATCTGTCACAGTTGAAAAGTAATACCGCAATAAAGGTTCCGGTGTATAATATGGTTACGTACAGACGGGAAAAGGGTGAATATAAACTTTTTAAACCCAGGCCTTTGATAATATGTGAAGGATTGTTGTTACTTTACAAAAAGGAATTCAGGGATCTTTTCGATTTTTCAATCTACATAGATGCTCAATCGGACGAGCGACTGATTCGAAGAATAGAGAGGGATACGGTTGAAAGAGGCAGAACTCTTGAAAGTATAATAAAACAGTACAGAAAATTCGTTGCACCTTCATTCCAGAATTTTATCGAACCTCAAAAATATTTTTGTGATATTATTTTACCCGAAGGTGTAAATAACAGAGCCGGGTTATCGGTGATAATAAATGCAATTGAAAATATGATCAAGTTTTAATTTTTAATATCAATATTTTTTTTATGGTTTATAATTGGATTAAAGGTTTAAGTTTTTATCGGAGGTGAAGTCTTGCAGAAGCGATTGTTAATTTTTCTATTTCTTTTACTAATATCCGTTGCCTTTTCCGGATACTTCGATACGGTGATAGATTATTTCAACGATTATGTATCCGAGTACCAAAATGAATCCAGTGATTCTCCATTAATTCAAAAACTCAAAGAAGACATGCAAAATCTTGGACTCTACAGACTTTATAAACTACAGATGGTGGGTAGTATAGACAAAAAGGAAAGCGCTACTTCAATAGCGGATCTTTTAACTGAACATATGGAACTTTTAGATGAGAATACCTTTGAAAATTATCAGAGCAAAATTGCTTACGGGGCTTTTCTGGGTTGGGTGATTACTCAATTCTCCGATCAGACTTTTCAACTTGGTACGTTAAATACGATGCCCGCATATAATGAGAGTTATAACAGCTTTTTGTACGCTTCAAGGGATTGGGCTTCGATAGTTTACCAGAATTGGATCTCCTATGCTCTCGGTTTGTCAGAGGAAGAACCGTATTTATTCCCCAAGGATATCAAAAAATCCGATTCATTGAGCGGTTATAATTTGAAAGAATTAGAAATAGATGACGATAATGTGGAAATTATAAAAGAATTAACCAACAAAGCGGTAATTGAACAGATAAACATAGCCGTAAACAGTATTTCCTCAAAAAAATATGATGTGAGCAAAATTTTCAAAGATGCGGTCACGGAGAAAGTGTCGATTATGGCTAAAGATATTCCCGAAGATCTGAGGGAAAAGGCCGAGGAACTCTTCACATTGTGGCTGTACAGATCTTTCTCTTTGATTGAAAACGCTCCGTATTATCCTCAGGATCTTCCTGTGACGGAAAAAGCGATTCCGGGTTTCACCACGGAAATAATCAACTCCGAAAGCGAATATGAAGCGGTCGAAAATTTCTTAAATACCAACGAAGATCTCAAAACAAAGATACTGACGAACGCGAAAGTTCAGAAGATGATGTTGAATAACGTAGATGTTAATCCGGCAAAGTTGATTCAGAGCGATATTCAAAGCGAATCGAAGAAAGTGGTCGCCCCATTCACTATAAACATGGGAAACATCAAAAACGAGTTATCCGCGAAATTGATAAAAGCACAACCTAAAAGTCTCAACCTGAGCTGGTTGAGATTCGTTTTGTATATAGCGTTGATCCTGATAGCATTTTTCCTGGTAAAGAGCTTAAAAAAATTCATTTTCCCTTTGATAGTATTACTGGAATTCGTTTACCTTTTGTTTATGGCAAATATTATAACCAATATCATAGACATTTCCTTCTACGCCATAACGATCGTCCCACTGTCAATTTTCACTCTTTTACTTGTCGTTTCGAAATTGTTATCGAATAAAAACAAGAGGACTCTCACCGATCTGCTCAAATTGGCCTTACTGGTTTTAGTGTTCGTTTTACCCTTTATAAAACTTTACCCGGAAGTTCCGGAATTAAAAATGGATAACTTTTCCGATTTTTACAGTTCTCCATATTACGGTGAATTAAAATCCGATCTGTACGAATCGGACAGTTCTCTTATAAACATAGCACAGAGAAATCTTTATTCAATTATAAGCAGTGAACTCTCCGATTTGAAAAGGGAATACAATACGGTAATCAAGAACAATCTGAATGACTTCATAGAAAATACCGAAACTGAAGTTTCAATAAAGAATGACAAGATATCCCTTAAGATACCCATTTTCAGCGACTACATGTCTATAGAAAATCAAAGTGTTTACGGGGAAAAAATAGAACAGCTTCAAAGACTCATCGCAAAATTCGAAAGAGAAAGCAAGGCGAGCTACAGCAGTTTTTTAAGCGCTTCGGGAAATTATAGTGATTTAAGTGAAGAGATAGTGAAATATTCGGGAGAACCCCTGAGAGTGGAGTTTTCAAAATATGTGGCTGAAGGTCTGACTGCGAAGGAAGAATATAAACCCGCTTATGAAATTGTAAGCAACAGAATTGTAGATGAATTGAATCTGGAACCCAAAGCGGCCAATATAGTCGTTTCAAGGGAAAAGAACTTCATACTTCTTGCACTGGCAACCATACTGTTTGCCGTGACAGTCGTTCTTTTTAAAAAACCATATCTGGTTTTGGGTGAATCGATTTTAATGATCATCGCATTGATCGTTTTCTGGATAAATTCAGGAATATTGAATATATACGTTCAAACAAACGCCCCAATACTGAAAATAGCCACACAATCCGGTTTGAATCCAATATTCATAATCATATATTTTGTAATAATTGTACTTGGAATTTTAATCTCATTTAATCTTTTGAAAGGGAGGGAACAAAAGTGAAAAAAATTATTTTGATGGTAGCGCTTATCTCTTTATTCGTAGTGTCGGCATTCTCACTGAAGGTTTTCATGGTTACAGACGTTGGAGGATTGGGAGACAAATCATTCAATGATGGAACTTGGGCAGGTATCGAGGAGGCAGCAGAATATCTTGGACTGGAAACAGCATTCGTTCAGTCGAAGGAACAGGCAGACTACATACCTAATCTTTCGAATGCCGCAAAGGAAGGCGACATAGTTTTTGCTGTCGGTTTCATGATGACCGACGCGTTGATCGACGTTGCAGCACAATTTCCGGATACATATTTCATTGGAATCGATATCGAAACCACAGAAGTGTATAACAACATTGCAACTTATCTGTTTAAAGAACAGGAAGGTGCTTTCTTGGTCGGATATTTAGCAGCGGCTGTTACTCAGAGCAACAAATTGGGTTTCGTAGGTGGAATCGCAATACCTCCAGTTGAAAGATTCAGATATGGTTACGAGGCAGGTATTAAAACTTATGAAGAATTGAATGGTAAAACTATTGAATTGATCAAGGGTTACGCAAATGATTTCAACGATCCTAAAAAGGGTAAGGACTTAGCTGTCGCACAATTCGCAGAAGGCGCAGATATCGTTTTCCATGCAGCGGGAACTTGTGGTAACGGTGTTATTGAAGCCGCACAGGAAAAGGGCGCTCCTTACTACGCAATCGGTGTTGACGTAGATCAGGATTACATGGCACCTGGAAGAGTTTTAACAAGTTCAATGAAAAGAGTGGATGTTGCCGCTTACGACGCTGTCCTCTCCGTTGCACTCGGAACATTTGAACCTGGGAATCATGTTTTGGGTATAGTTGAAGATGGTGTTGGAATTTCACCGATGACTTACACCAAGGATGATGTAGATCCAGTCGTTCTGGAAGAAATTGAAATATTGAAAAATTTAGTAAAAGAAGGCACAATAATTATTCCTGATACTCAGGAAGCACTCGATGCATTCATAGTACCGGAAATAGTATTTTAATTTTTCTTCGGGGCGGAAAAGCGCCCCGATTTACTGAAGAGATCAGGATCTGATTTCTTCAGTAAGTCGAATTAAATGGAGGTGAGCGTGTGGAATCCAATATGAAGGAAAATATTGATTATTCATCTTATGCCGTAGTTATGAAAGACATTGTCAAACAATTTCCTTCCGTATTAGCAAACGATAAAGTGAATTTTTTTGTGAAAAAAGGAGCGATTCATGCTTTAGTTGGTGAAAATGGAGCAGGAAAATCCACACTTATGAATCAATTATACGGTTTATATTCACCAAACAGCGGAGAAATATACATAAATGGAGAAAAATGTAAAATAAAGGGTCCGAAAGATGCCATAAAATATGGAATAGGGATGGTACATCAGCACTTTATGCTTATCGATAATCAGACAGTGTATGAAAATGTTGTACTCGGTCTGGAACCGAAAAAGGGAGTTTTTCTGAATAGAAAAAAGGCAAAAAAAGAAGTTAAAAACCTTTCGGAAAAATACGGCCTTCAGGTGGATATAGATTCTAAAATAGAAGATATTTCTGTCGGTATGCAGCAGAGAGTGGAAATACTGAAAATTCTTTACAGAGGTGCTGATATTCTGATTTTCGATGAACCCACCGCAGTGCTGACTCCACAGGAAACAGATGAACTGTTCGAAGTAATGAAACTGTTGCAGGCCAGGGGCAAAACCATAATTTTCATCACTCATAAACTGTATGAGGTCATGGCCATAACCGAGAAAGTAACCGTTATGAGGCTTGGAAAGGTAACGGGAGAAATCGACACCAAAGATACGAACCCGAAACAACTGGCTACGATGATGGTGGGAAGAGAAGTCCTGCTGAGAGTGGAAAAAGATGCTCCGAAACTCGGAAAGAAGATACTTTCAGTGAGCAATCTCTGGGTAAAGGATAACAGGCGGTTAAATGCTGTAAAGGGAGTTAATTTAGAAATAAAGGCGGGAGAAATTCTGGGAATTGCAGGTGTAGCGGGAAACGGTCAAACCGAATTTGTTGAGGCCATCACCGGACTGAGAAAAGCAGAGGACGGTAAAATAATCCTCAACGGTATCGATATAACCAATTTTTCTCCCCTGCAGATAAGAGAACAGGGAATAACACATATCCCTGAAGACAGAATAAAAAGAGGTTTGATTGAGGAATATCCCGTTTATTATAATATGATTCTTGGAAAACATGAAGAAAAGCCCTTTTCTGAAAATGGGTTTCTCAATTCCAGGTTCATAACCGATTATTCTACAAAACTCGTTGAAAAATACGATGTGAGGCCAAGGAATATAAACATGCTGGCGGGAAATCTTTCCGGAGGTAACCAGCAGAAAATGGTAGTGGCAAGAGAGCTTGATAATACTCCTTCACAACCCAAAATGGCTGTAATATCTCAGCCCACGAGGGGGCTCGATATAGGAGCGATCGAATATATTCACAAAACCATAATATCAATGAGAGATAAAGGTATTGGAATTCTTCTTATCTCGATGGAACTCGATGAGATATTTTCTCTCTCCGACAGGATAATCGTATTCTTCGAGGGAGAAACCATCGGTGAGGTCACTCCCGATGAGATTACAAGAGAAGAAATCGGCCTGATGATGGCAGGAAGTAAAAACGTTTTTCACAGTACAGAGCGAGGTGAATCTGATGAAACAAAATAAACTATACGCTTTTCTCGTACCGGTCATTTCTGTGATAATTGCTCTGCTGATCGCATCGGTAATCATTTTATCGGTTGGGAAAAATCCTATCGAGGCTTATTCGATAATGATCGTAGGGGCCTTCGGCGGTTCGGAACAAATAGCCGATACTCTGGTTAAGATGACTCCTCTGCTCCTCACGGGGCTTGCCGTAGGATTCGGTTTCAGAGCCGGTATTTTCAATATCGGTGCCGAGGGTCAAATGACTATGGGGGCACTTTTAGGAGCGGTAGTGGCGATGAATATCGGATCGGTTCCCTCGGTTATCGCCATCCCAATATGTATAATATCGGGAATGATAGGAGGGGCATTATGGGCTTCCATTGCAGGTTTTTTAAAGGCCTTCACGGGTGCTCACGAAGTTATCACAACGATCATGTTGAACTGGATCGCGGTTAATCTTTCTTCATTCATGGTCACAGGACCTCTCGCCGTCGGTTCGGGTACACCCAAGAGTCCTGAAATCGCCGATTCCGCAAAGTTGCCCGTTGTTTTAAAGGTACAGGCATCAGAAATGAGCATAGCCATATTCATAGCCGTGGTCGTCGCGATAATAATGTATGTATATCTTGAAAAAACAACCTCAGGTTACGAATTGAAGGGAGTCGGATTCAATCCTTATGCCGCAGAATACGGCGGTATAAGCATCAAAAAGAGTATTATAATGACAATGGCAATAAGTGGTGCTCTGGCCGGAATGGCTGGAATAGTAGATATTTTAGGAGTTCCACCAAATAGATTTGTCGGCGAACTGTCAGGCGGTCGTGGTTTTGATGGAATTGCGATAGCTTTGATAGGACGTAATAACCCGATAGGAATTATTTTTGCCGCCTTGCTTATAGCGGCTCTCAGAACAGGATCGAATGCCATGCAGGTGCAGGCACAAATCCCTGATGACATCGTTTCAATAATTCAGGGTATAGTCATTTTCCTCGTTGCATCGGAGAGAATCGTCTACAGCCTGATGCAACTCACTAAAAGAAAGAAAGGAAGTGCTGCGGCATGAGTTGGATAGAAGCGATCTTCAATATTTTAGTCAATCCGCTTTTTTATCAAATGGCACTTTTATCTGCGACCCCTCTCATATTCGCTTCAATCGGGGGTACGTTCAGTGAAAAAACGGGTGTAACCAACATAGCTTTGGAAGGAATTATGCTGATGGGAGCGTTCATCTCCATCGTATTCACATATTTAACCGGAAACCCCTGGATCGGTATTTTAATGGCGGTTGTGGTGGGAGTCGGTTTTACGTGGTTCCATGCGTGGGCAAGTATAAGATGGTGTGCGGACCAGATAGTAAGTGGAACGGCTCTGAATATCATAGCTCTGGGTTTGACGGCTTTCCTTATGAAACCGATATTTGGAAATGAGGGTAGAACGGATTTCATAGGAAGAGTACAAAATGTTAAACTCGAATTCCTGAAAGATGTTCCCTTCATCGGAGATATTTTCTACGATTTAAGCCCGTTCGTTTATCTGGCTCTGATTTCGGTTCTGTTTTCATGGATTTTATTCTATAGAACCCCTCTGGGCCTGAGAATGGCAGCCGTTGGAGAAAATCCCGAGGCTGCAGATACTCTGGGAATAAATGTTTTCGGAACCAGATATTTCGGTGTGCTCACCGGCTCTATTTTTGCCAGTCTCGGCGGAGCGTTCTTGTCCGTTGGTGAACTGGGAAGTTTTGGAGAGAATATGATACACGGAAGAGGTTTTATCGCCCTGGCCGCAATGATTCTCGGTAATTGGAATCCCGTGGGAGCCCTGTTGGCTTCACTGCTTTTCGGAGCTGCGGAGGCGATGAACTTACAGTTGCAGAGCAGTTCGATAATTTCCGTTCCGAATACGGTCAAACCTCTGTTCAACATGTTACCGTTCATAATAACTCTCATAGTCGTTGGCGGGTTCGTCGGAAAGTCGAGATCCCCGGCGGCGGACGGTGCTCCTTATGAAAAAAAGGCTTAAAATAAACGAGGATCAGGAAACTGATCCTTTTTTTAATCGCATCATATGAATGTATTCATAATCAATTCCGCTCCCGGTGTAGGTAAAACGAGTTTAATGAACAATCTCCAGAAAAGATTAAAAAAGGGCTACGCATTTCTCGACGGGGATGATCTTGGAAGAGTGATACCGCATGTGTTGAGCACCGGATGGCTAAATTTAATTCAGGATAATATCGTTTCTTGTATCGATAATTTTGACGGATATAAAATAAAAAACTGTGTAGTTTCTTTTGTATTCCCAACTAAAGAAAGGCTTGAAAGATTGTATGGTCTTCTCAAGAGGAGAAACCATGAGATTTATCATATCGTTCTTTTCTGTGAAAAAAACAGACTCATTGAGAGAATGAAAGCGAGAAATTCACAGAAGATAATCGAGATACGGGATTCTCCAGAATACGATTCCATGATAAGAGATCTTAATTGTGATTATAAATTCGATACAAGTGATATGAATATGCATGATCTGTGCGATGAAGTGTACAGGGTTATTTCAGATATCGGGGAGGTGTGAGGGATTATGACAGAATATATCGATCTGACAAGACTCATTCGGGATGGACTGAAAGCTTATCCGGGTGACAGAAACACAATTCTGAAAAAATCAAAATTTCTTGAAAAAGATAGTTACAACAATTATCTTCTTGAAACCGGTATGCATACGGGAACTCATATAGATTCTCCGATGCATCTCACGGACAATCCGAATTTTTTATACGAATATCCGCTGGATTGTTTCATCGGACACGGCGTGATCATCGATGCGGGAGAATTGAAAGGGGATAAAAATGGAAAGAAGTTTCAAACCAAAATAAAAGACAGAGATGTAGTCTTGCTCTACACGGGAAAAGCAGAACTCTTTGGCAGTGATGAATATTTTGAATACACACCGGATATTTCCGAAGAGTTTTTAAATTTACTCATTGAAAAAAATATAAAAATGCTGGGAATGGATTGTTCCTCACCCGATAAGTTTCCGTTCCCCGTTCACAGGAAATTATTCTCCAATAAAACATTGATGATAGAAAATCTGGTGAATCTCGATTTCCTACTGAACGTTGAAGAATTCGAAATCATAGCATTGCCCTTGAAAATTGAAGCGGATTCATCGATTGCAAGGGTAATTGCAAAAATAGAACATTAACCGCCTTCACCTTCCTCGAAAAGTGTGCGCAGAATATCGCAATCGGGACAGAAGAGTTTCCGGTCCGAAGTGTTGCCCTCTGCATGAAGCTTCCCAACGAAGGAATCCGTACCGCAATTCTCGCAAACGGTACAATCCGGCTCCGAAAGAACCACATCATATCTGAAAGATTTTAAAAAACTGTTGTAATTCAACTCAACGGTTGAATCCGCGGCCAGTTCGATCCCAACAGTGTTTGATTCGAAACGATTGTTTTCGATCACACCGTTCTCAATTCCCACCAGGAAAGCACCCGTGAGATTGTTGATCATAGAGGTGTCATGAATTCTCAAATTCGTGATTTCATATGAATATATTCCGGTCCCGCTGTCAATAAAAGTGCAATCGTCTATCGAAACATTATCCGAATACATACAGAATATTCCATTTCCATTGAAAGTATCGTCAGCTTTGAGATCGTTCGACAGGCCTTCAAAAATGGTTTTTTCGATATTAACATCTCCTCCGTTAACGGATAATCCTATGCTTGTAGTTCTGAATTCACAACCGGTGATTGTCAACCCCGCTCCCGTACTCTTCAAAATGATACTCTCCGCCTCGAACGAAACATTATCGATCTGAACTTTCACATCTCCTTTTATTCTGATCAGGGGTTTTTTCTCATCAATCTTTTCAAGCAGAACTTTTCCGACACCATTTATGTTGAGTGATTTGTATATTTCTATATTTTCGCTGTAAGTACCTTCGTATATAAAAATGCTGTCGCCATTGGAGGAAACTTCTACGACCTCAGCCAGTGAAGTGTATTCTTTATCCGGACCGACATAGTAAATGTTCCGGCCGAACCCCACCACCAGCAGAGAAATAATAAAAGATAACAAAATTGCTTTTTTCATTTCATACCCCCTTTATAAATTTATTTTACAATATTTAACAATCTCCGGTGTTTTAATCCAATGACAAATGTGAGATAATTTCTAAAATAAAAAAATGGAGAGATTATGACTTTTAAAAGAGGTATCATCGTTGGTTTACCCGTTTGTTTAGGTTATATACCCATAGCGATCGCTTATGGATTACTTGGAATATCATTCAACATCCCACCATATATAATTCTGTTACTTTCTGTGATCGTTTTTGCAGGTGCAAGTCAGTTCATCGGAATAGGATTGATCGGAGTCGGGGCATCGCCCTTTGAAATTATTTTCACAACATTCATGGTCAACATCCGACACCTCCTGATGAGTGCATCCCTGGAAAAAAGGGTGGACAAAGACACTCCAATCCTTTACCGAATTTTAATTTCCTTCGGAATAACGGATGAAACCTTTTCACTCTTATCATTTCAGAAAGATGAAAAACTGAATTACAAATTCATACTGGGTGTGAACATAATAGCCTACTCTTCCTGGGTTCTGGGAACTATGATTGGAATTTCAGTCGGCAACATAATCCCGGAATCCCTGGCTCTTGCGATGAATTTTTCACTGTACGCCATGTTCATTGCTTTACTGGTACCAGCAGCCAAAAAATCCTTAAAAATAACTTCTATTGCGATATTGAGTGCCGGAATTCACATTTTGATCAGATTCATATTCACGCTCATATCGATAGGATGGAGCATCGTTATTTCGACAATAATCGCTTCCGCCGCGGGTGTATTCTTATTCGATGGAGAAAATCACAATGAAGAATGAATTACTGTTTGTAGCCATCGGGATGATGGTGGTTACGTTCATCCCAAGATTGATACCGATGTTGTTTATGAAAGATGTTAAACTACCCGAAAAACTGAACAGATTTCTCTCATTCATACCATATGCGATACTCGGCGCGCTGATCTTCCCATCCGTTTTTGAAACATCCGAGAATCTGCCCGCCGTCATTTTGACTTTGATAATCTGTTTCATTGTTTCTTACATAGGATTGAACCCGACAATCGTTGTAATTATCTCAATAGTGAGCATATACTTATTCAATATTATTCTTTAAAGGAGGTATAAATGCAATTCATTTATTTTCTGGCACTGACTGAAAGGTTGATCGATGATTCCAACTGGACAGAAGAAGATGAAATGATCGTGTCCGAGCATTTCGAGAGACTGTCACAACTGAAGAAATCCGGGCAGCTGATCCTCGCAGGAAAAACTTCGGACAGGGATCCTATAGGTATCGTAATATTCAACGCCAGGGATCACGATGAAGCCGTTGAAATTATGAACGACGATCCTGCAATAAAAAAGGGAATAATGCTGGGAAAGTTAAGACCATACAAAGTCGTACTGCTGAGTGAAGAAAACAATTTGTAATTAAAATTATACGTTACCCCCCCTGGGTTTTAAGAAATTTTTAAGCTTTCATTGATAAACTCTTTTAACGATCTTTAAAGGAGTGTTCTATGAAAAGGCTGAGTATAATTTTAATTTTTATTATCATTACAATTTCAGCGGTTACATTTTCTGCAACTCAGTTGCCCGGTGAAACTAAATCCTTCGGTTTTAT
>JASGMR010000137.1 GCA_030156385.1 Kosmotogales bacterium | reverse complement strand
TTCACCAAATCCTTGTATATATCCAGCTTCGCTTTTTCCTCTTCAAGGAGCAACTGAGTATCTGTGTACTGAGTGTCGTACTTTGAAAGCATATCCAATAGCCACGAGGCCTGATCTTCAAGGACATATATTCCCGTTCTTTCTTTGAATTCCCTCAATTTATCCGTCGCTTCGTTGAGCTCTTCTTCCAGAGAGGGTATCTGATCTTTTATAAAATCAACTCTTATTGTCAATTCTCTTTTTGCAAATTCAGCCATCTGAAGATTGTAGACTTCTGCCAGTTTATTGGCAATATTCTTCGCTAGAATTTTATCCGAACTTCTCACAGATATTTTAACTATTCTGGTATCTTTAACCGGGGAAACAGTTACCATATCAGACATTTTTCTAACCAGATTTCCCTCAATATCTCCCCAAGTTAATCCTTCTTCTTCCATTTCAGCAATTTCTTCATCGGTATACATTTTTTCGACCAGATTCAGTTCTGTTACGACCTTTTCAAAATTCCCTCTGCTTTTTATCAACTCTATCTCAGTGCTTATATCTGCATTTGAAGTCCCATAAAGTGAGGACGAGAAAATGTCATCAAGAGAAGATGATTGAGAGGTCGGATCGATCTTCATGGTGACCGAAGCCTCATAAATAGGAACTGTGAAGAAAAACAGATATATTCCCGTGATAACAACCGTGACGACTACAACGAGGGAAAAAATCCAGAATCTTCTTTTGAAAATCCTGAAAATATCACTTAAAGTCAATTCATTCTCTACATATTCCTGATCAGGCATTTGATTTTGAACATTATCATTTTCCGACATAAAAGCTCCTCTTGTTTTAGTGTATAGTGTCTGGTGTTTAGTGTCTTGTGCTTGGTGTATAGTGTTTAGTAAAAAATCTTTATTTATTTGATAAAGTTTTCTTCAATATATTGTTCTTGCTTTTTTCTAAATTCATTTTGACTCTTAATGACTTTTTTAAAGCATTTGACATTTTATGTATTATTTCTATTTCATCCATATATCTATCATACCTATCTTTTCTAATGTATCCTAATCTAAAAGATATTTCAATTTGAGTTGAAAGCTCCAGAAGGGAGCCACAAGATATATTTATAAAATTAATGTATTCTTTGGTACTTCTTCTTCCAAAACCCTCTGCAATATTAGAAGGTATTGAAACTGCCGCTCTTCTCATTTGACTCACAATCCCATAAATCTCTTCTTTTGGGAAATATTCTGTTTCTTTGTATATTTCAACCACTAAATCCATGCTCTTTTGCCAAACTTTCAACTGATCATAATTAATATTTATTCTGAATCCGCCCCTTAATTAAACAAAATATATCATAAATCTCATGATAGTCCCTTTTTATGTTTTCACTAAACCCATATCCTAAACACTATCACAGATTTTTATGTTATCTGTTATCTAATTCTCTACTCTCCGTCGTTCTCGCTGTACCCTAGACCCTATACCCTTCACCCTTGACCCTATACCCTTTTTTCTCCATCATTCATTTATTGCTAAAAGGCCAAAGTGCTGAAAAGCAGAACTGCTGAAATTGTTTTTTGATCTTATTTTCTGTTCTCTAATTTTCTATTATCTTCTTCCAATTGCTTCTCTAGCGCTTCTCAATTGTTGTACTATCTTTAGTCTACTGTTCCTTCTGTACCCTAGACCCTATACCCTTCACCCTTACGCCTGCTCTTTTTCCAGGCACCAGACACTAGTCACCGGACACTATTTCGCCAGGCTTATCACACTTGAAATAAGCCCCATTGCGCTGGCAATTATCGTCATTACATCTTTAACATTGACAAGTGCGGATTGAGGAACGTACACTATCTGTCCGGGAACAATTTTGAGATTTCCGAATTCTTTGATACCATCTGAACCCTTGAGATTTATAGTAAGCGGATCTGCGTTTATTGAATTTTCAAAAACCATTATACTGGCAGTCTCGGCATCCGGAGTAGGACCGCCTGCCTCTAAAATCGCCTCAAGTACGGTCATTCTATCCGTATATTGAACGACTCCGGGGCTTCCAACCTCCCCAAATACATAGACCCTTTGCAATTCTCTCGTAGGAACGAATATGTATGACCCGGGTTTGACTTTAATATCACTCAACTGATCCAGATTTTCAGGAGTGGCGGTGAACACAGTTTCTTCCTCCCCGCTCTTTATTATTATATCCCCGGTTGTGAGTTGATTTTTCAAACCCCCTGCGATGGCGAGAACCTTGTCAAGCGTCATAGAACTGCCGTAATCGTTTATGTTGTATATTCCGGGTTTATTCACATCTCCGAGAATACTTATGAACTCGTCTCCCGGACTTCCGGCAAATACCGTATCACCGTTTACCAGATTAATATTTATATACCTCAATAACTCTTCGGGAGTGATCTGATTTTTCAGAACTCCTTTGTTCGAATAAATACTCAGTTCGGACGCAACATCTTTATAACTGCCTGCCATGGCTATAACATTTCCGAGTGTATTCTCATTCTCTTTTATTTCTATTACTCCCGGATTGTTAACTTCGCCCAGGACCGTTACTTTGATCACCGAAGGTGTTACCACATAAATATACGAATTGTTTTCAAGTTCTATCGAACTGTTATAAATCGCATCAACACCGATCACGGTTCTTTCGTTTCCATTCTGAACAACCACTGTTTCGGCATCGGACGAATCTTTCAATCCACCCGCTTTGGCAATTGCATTGTAAACAGTGGCCACATCTTTCACATAGAACATGTAGGTTCCGGGATTCTTGACTTCGCCCATGACAGTTACATTTTTTACATCCTCATTCACCACGATCGTCGAGCCATTTGGAATAACCGTATCTTTCCCATTTCTGACATCGTTCATGTTGACACTTACAACATTTCCGTTTGGATAAATGATCTGAACCTTATCGGACGCCGTTTGAAGCAATCCTCCGGTTTTATTTACCGAATTGAGCACATTGACCGATTCGTCATACATGAAATCAACTCTTCCGGGATTTTTAACTTCGCCCACGACATAAATATAACTGTAAATATCTGAGAAATCCGGAACATAAACGGTATCTCCGTTTTTCAGGTCTATATTCTCCCCATTGAGCAATCTTTCCCAGCTTATCTGAGAATCGGTATTAATTATTTTTATATCCGTCGTAGATTCATTTTTCAATCCGCCCGCCTTGGATATGGCATTAATGAGGTTGGGTTCTTCATCGATTTCAAAGTTTATTATCCCGGGGTTGTTGACTCCCCCGAGAACGTTGACTTTTATTTTTTCAAAATACGGAATCTGCACGAAGGAACCGTCCTCAATTTTCGGATCTTTCAATGTTCCGCTTTGAATATCATTCAGGTCAAATTCATTCATTTTACCTGAAGAATCTGATACTTTTATATTCGAAACATCCGCTTCACCTTCGATTATTCCACCTGCAGCAGACAGTATTTTTATCAAAGATAAATTATCTCCGATATCAAAGGTGAATAATCCCGGATTTTTAACCGCTCCAAGAACTATTACCTCCGTTTTAATTTCCGGATATTTTATTACACTTCCTATTTCAAGATTTACGTTATTTCTTTTTATGTCGGATAATTTAACCTTGTAACTGTTCCCTGCCGGCAGTGTTATTTCGACGGACTCATCGGTATTTATTCCAAGATTTGCCTTCGCCAGAAGATTCAAAAGGGTCAGACTTTCATCGTCGTTGAAAACTATTTTGCCACCGTTTTCTGCACCTATTAAATAAACGTATCTTTCGGGAAGTTCCGGTATATAAACAATAGTGTTGTTATCCAGAACCGGATCTATTGAAATTCCTTTTAATATCATATCAACATTGAATTCATATTTTTCCTGACCATTTATTATCTGAACATTCTCCAGATCGGCACTTCCGACGGTTCCTCCCGCTCTCGCTATAACCGTTGTGAGGTATGGGGTTTCACCTATTTGAAATTCCTGAATGCCGCTGGATTTAACGGAACCCAGAACGGAAATCTTCGTGAGCTCTACGGGGTACTGAACTACCGATTCGTTTTCTATCGTATAATCTCTGGTTTTTAATTCTTCTATTGAAATATAAGATTTTTTGCCCTCGGGATTGATAACGGTGACTATCCCCTTCTGGTTGAGATTTAGGAGATTCAAAGCCGACAGAACTTTTCTCAGAGTTATCATATCTCCTGGCTGATATTCAAGAAGGTTGCTCTTGTTGTCCGCTATAACGTAAACATACTGATTGACAACTTTCTCCACATTTATTATTGCTCCCTGAGGAATCTGGACACTCAAATCTATATCTGAACTTTTGGACAATATTTCCTTGTTTCCATCGGTCTCCAGATAAATATTTCCGGAGATATTCGTCAGTCCACCACCTTTTGAGAGCAGAACTCCCAGAGTCATGTTTTCATCTTTAATGAAATATTTTATACCCGGGTTTTTGACTTCGCCCATTATGTATGCAAATCTTTCATCGTCGGAAGGAACCAAAACCGTCTGACCTATGAATATGGACGGATCCTTCACCTTTCCCGAATAAACTTCCTCTATATTCACTTCTTCAGTCAGACTATTTTCATAATCTATTATTGTAATTTTACTCGACGCGGAGTCTTTTAACCCACCGGCTTCACCTATCAAACTCAAAAGTGAAAGCTCCTCTTTATAAAAGACTCCCGAGTTGTTCACTTCACCGAGAATCGTTATTCCCTTTTCATATTTTGATTCAACGTAAACCGTACATCCTGCATACAGTTCCGGATTTTCAGCTTTTCCTTTCAGAATATCGTTCAAATTGTATGTCCGTCTCGTTGAATCGCTTTCTGTTAATATTATGATTTCTTCACCGTTAGCCGTGTCCTTCAGTCCGCCGGCCTGAGCGACAAGTTGTGTCAGTTTTATTCCCGTGGTGTATTTCACAAGACCCGGATTCTGAAACTCTCCTATTACTTTTATCCAGTCTTTTTTTCCATCGGGAACGTATAAAGTGTCTCCTGGATATATTTCTTTAAACGCTCCC
>JASGMR010000136.1 GCA_030156385.1 Kosmotogales bacterium | reverse complement strand
TTTTTATCGCTTGTGTTAGTATAAGTACGGGGAGTGAAAAATATGTGTGACACCATTTGGCAAAAGAAAGACGGTTATTCCATTTTTTTGAAAAACAGTGACAGAGCGGCAAACGAACCCAACCTCTGTATTTTTTCACCCGCGGGCGACGCGCGAGGAGAGGTACAGTGTACCTATATTAAGATTCCGGATAAAAACCACAGATTGGCTGTTTTTCTCGTCAAGCCTTCGTGGATCTGGGGAGCTGAAATAGGTATCAATGAGAACGGAGTGAGCATAGGTAACGAAGCGGTTTTCACAAAGACTCACGCCAAAAAGACGGAATCATTGATTGGGATGGACTTTGTCAGATTGGGTCTTGAACGCGGTACAACTGCGAAGAATGCTGCATGGGAAATAATAAACTTATTAAAAGAATTCGGTCAGGGTGGTAATTGCGGATTTGACCATGAGTTTTATTATGACAACTCATATCTGATTTCGGATGAAAACGAGGCATATATTTTAGAAACCGCGGGCAGGGATTATGCAATCAAACAGGTCAAAAAACGGGCGAATATCTCCAACCGATTATCATTGAAAACGGATTTTGACGAGTCTACAATAGAGGGAGATTTTGCAAAAAAATTCAGTGCATCACTCTATACTTTTTTTTCGGGTTCCGGAAAAAGGATGGCTTGTGCCGCTGAAAAATTAACGAATCTGGAACACTATGATCTTTCCGATTATTTTGGAATATTACGTCAGCACACAATCAGTCAGCAAAAATGTTTTGAAAAAGGAAGTGTCAAGAGCGTATGTATGCACGCAGGACCTCTGTTAGGTGATCACACCACAGGCAGTATGGTGACGATTGTAAAAAATAATTTTATTTCTGTCTGGACAACGGGCAGCTCTTCACCGTGTTTGTCCGTTTTTAAACCGCTGATATTTGATAAATCAGGAAATTTTATCGCCCCGCCTGTCTTTTTAAACGAAGAGGACAGTCTGAATTACTGGCTCAAAAGAGAAAAACTAAACAGATGCATTTATGCCGGTTTCGTAGATTTGGATACCTGGTTAACAGAGACCAAAACACTGGAAAGCGAATTCATTAAAAATTACGAAACATTGCTGAATGAAGAGACTACGAATGATGAGTGGCATGAGTTTTGTATCGAATGCAGCGAAAAAGAGCGGAAATTAATAGATAAATATGCGGATATAATCGACAAAGTGCACACCATAACGCGTCCAAAATTCTGGGCAAAATTAACAAAAAAGCTTGGGAAAAACGTCTTTAAGAAAGATTTAAATGAAAGAATAAAATAAAAATCATAGGGTCACCGTTACCGATTGCAGACTTTCTGTTAGTTTTACTTTGCCTTTATTTTCTTTTTCCTATCGTTTCTCAACCGCTTTCCAACCGCTTCCCTATTGTTATACCATTGTTCAGTTGCTGTTTTCCTGTTCTCTATGCTACTTTTTGGATTTCTTACTATCACTCATTTTCATCTTTCTCAATTTGTAAAACTCTATAAAATTCTTCGACAAAAAAATCTTGTCATCATTTTTTGGAAAATGCTTTATATTTCCCGTTATCAAATAAGAATCGGATGCTTTGGCAACTTCATAAAAGGGCAAATCATAAGGATCGACAAATCTCACATTTAAAGGAACCGGAGAAATGAATCTTGCAATTTTTTTGAAATAATCCAGAAGAACCGATATTTTCTCGGGATTAAACATAAATTTATCTCTTTTTAAAACTTCTTTGTATTCCGAAAAAATTCTGGAATCCAAAAAAAGAATCACCTCTCTTCTAACTATTAAATTAACTATTTTCGCAGGATTACCGCTGGTTTTTAACAATCCCGAAACCAAAACATTCGTATCTAAAACGACATTCAAAATTAATAGCCCTCTCTCGTTCTTTTAATTTCATCATTTATTTCTTTTTCTGAAAGTTCATCGGTTTTATTATCAATCGATTCCAGCCTTATCTTTTCAAGAGCCATTTCTGCCCTCGCCCGTGAAATCAAATCTATGAGTTTATCAAAATCCTCATCGGTTCTAATCATTAAAGCCTTGGGTTTGCCATTCACAGTAATTATTATTTCTTCATCTTCAAGAATTTTCCAGAGATCGGATGGATTACTTCTCAACTGTCTCGTCGGTATAAATTTCATAATTATCACCTCTTATTACATACATTTTAACATACATTTTTATAAAATTATCCCTTCTGTCCGTCCTTTGGTCTTTCCATGTTCACATCACTGGTTGGTTAATACATATATCTTAATTGGATAAGGATATTTTTAAAAATAAGCATTATACTTATTAATAGTATGAGAAGGGTATTATTTATAGGTATGAAGGTCGGGTGATTGCGATGATTCTTTCTGAAGAACTTAAAAATAAGGGTTTTTCTTTGAGCACGGTATCCAAAAATGATTTTGAGGATTATCTGAACGTGAAGAGAAGCTGCTATAAGAAATACGTAGACGAATATTACGGCGGATGGGTGGAAGATTTTCAAATCAAGATGAACGGCGATAGTTTCAGGAAAACGCTTAAAATTTCATGTTTTCAGAAAATTTTGCTGGACGGTTCAATCGTCGGTTTTTGGGGATATGATGAGATGGAAGACAAAATCAACAGTACGTCGATTCAGTTGATCGAAAAAGCTCAGAATAAAGGTGTAGGGTCGTTTTTCTTAAAAGAATTGGTGTCATTGTCGGATAGAACAAACAAACCAATTTTTCTGAGAGTTTTCAAATCAAATCCCGCTCAGAATTTATACAAGAGATTCGGATTTATAATCTATGATGAAATCCCTTCTCATTTTTTGATGAGATACGATCCCGTGGCGTAGATTTATAAAGATTCCTGATCTTTTTCTATGTGAAAAAATAAAATTACAATAGGCTTCATGGAAAATAGCAGAATACACAAAAAAATCTGTCCATAGTTATAGAAATTATTAAATGGTGTCTGTCCCCATTTTACCACAGTCCCCATTTTACCACATTTTACCATTTTATGACTCCATTTCAGCCAGACCCCATTTTATCGACCATTTTATCTAATACACTTCTTCTTCCATCTGCATTATACCTTTTCTTTCTTGTTTCTATTAATCACACATTCGTCTGTAGTTGCATTTCCAGCTTTTATTGCCGCTGCCAATGCTTCACAGGTTTTGTATTGACATGATCCGCAATTAAGATTTGGAAGTTGAATTATCTTCTCTTCAGTAACCGCCTCATCTTCATCAATAGCTTTTCTCTTCACAAATTTCCCAATAATATAACCAAGGATAATAATTGCCGGAACAGTTATCAAATATCTTGTTAATGCAAATGGAGCTCCAAGAAATTTAGTCTCTACAAGAAGCATAGGTATTTTTATCACTGCCCATGAACTTATAATCACAACAATATTTGCTACACTCGCTCCCTTATTATAAAGTGATTTAGCCATTGGAAATGCCGCATAAATCGGTCCTGCTGAGAACGAACCAATAAATATACTGATTAATTTTCCTTTGAACCCAGACTTTTCACCAAAATTCTTTGATATTACCTCTGATGGTACCCATACGGTAATTAATGCAGAGATTATCATTATTGCGGGCATGATTTCAATCATTTCAAGCAGAAAACTCCCCGTTTGTTTAATAGCATTCATAAAAATATCCTGTCTAAAAATTAAAACTAATAAGTAAGATACGAAAGTTACAGCAATAATTTTATTCTTCTTAAAGAAATTTATCATAATATAACCCCCATTAATAAAGCAATTCCAATTGCAAATATAAAACTGTATAGATTTCGGTATAATGTAAATTTTCCTCCAAAATACTTTCTTTCAATAGGAATCGTGGCAAATCCCACCATTGTTAAAGTAGTTATAAATGCCGCTATTGCCGTTAAATTTGCTCCATTTACCTTGAGAGTTTTTGCCAGAGGAAATGCTATAAAACCTGGAATTATAGTTATGGTTCCAAAGAAGGCTCCAAATAAAATATTCAGAAAATCATTGGCTCCACCTAAGAACTTCGAAATTAAATCAGGTGGAATTATAGCCAGCAAAAGACCAACTAAAGCCATAACTCCAATAATTTCCACGAAAATAGAAAAAAATAGATTTTTCGCAATTTTAAAACTTTCAAATGTTTTCTTTTTGCTTTTTATAAATGAAATGATAAGAGAAATAACTGCTATAGATATCAACACTAATGTCGTTGTCATGATTACCTCCAATAATAGAATCAAGTTCAATTATATGGAGGTATGATTTAAAATACCGTGACAAATATCACTGACCAAAAAGAAGCTTCTCTAATTTTGACGCATTTATTATAGAGATACTTTTATTATCATTCTCTTTTATGATTTTTTCTCTCTTCAATTTTGAAAAAACCCTTGAAACCGTTTCTCTTGAAGTGCCTATTTTATTTGCAATTTGAGTTTTGTTATAGAGAATATGAATATTGTTCGATTCCTGAGCCTGTGAAAGTGATAATAAGTATTTCGAAACTCTTTTTTCAACAGTATTCAAAGAAAGAATCTCAATCATAAATGATAAATTAAATATCTTTTCAACGATACTATGCAAGTATGAAACTAAAAATTTTTCATTTTTTAAAGCATTGAGAAGATACAATTTTGAAATCTCCATCACAAAAGTAGAAGTATTGCTTATTATATACGAAGGATAACGTTTCTCTGAAAAGATTAATGCCTCTCCGAATATATCTCCTTCAGTTAAATTTTTTAGATTCTGCTCATTACCAATATTCATAAAGGAACAAACCCTGGCATTTCCATTTAAAATAATACTAAGAGAGTCACACTTTTCATGGGGATTATGAATAACTTCGTTATTAGCATAATTTCTGATAGAAGCATTGTTTTCAATTTTTTCTATTTCATTTTCAGATAATGATTTGAATAATTCTATCTCCTTTAATGACAGCATCTGTGTCTCCTTGAATCTTTTAAAAAAATTCCTTCTAAGTGATACTATAACAGAGTTTTCTAAATAATAAAAAGA
>JASGMR010000135.1 GCA_030156385.1 Kosmotogales bacterium | reverse complement strand
GCCGCTTCGTGAAGCGATTTTTTAAATCTTTCATCTGACACCGAAGATTTTGTAACGGGATATTCTTCTCCGTACACTTTGATCAAATTTTCTATATCGTTCTCTTCAACACGGTTCACATATTTCAGTAAATCTCCGACGCCGTATCCATGAACCTCATATCCAAGATCTATCTGGGCATCGACCTTATTTCCTTCTGTAACGGCGACATTTCTCATGTTATCACCAAATCGCGCGAGTTTCAAATTCTGCGATTCATTCCAGCCCATCGCCGCTCTTATCCAGTTTTCAATTTTTTTAATCACATTTTTATCGCGCCAGTAACCAGTCACGACTTTTCTCTTCAACTTCATTCTTGTGGAAATAAATCCGAACTCCCTGCCACCGTGTGCCGATTGATTCGTGTTCATATAATCCATATCCAGAGTATCCCATGGAATACTCTCGTCGAACTGGGTGTGAAGATGCATAAAAGGTTTATCCATTATTTTCAGCCCTGCAATCCACATTTTAGCGGGAGAGAAGGTGTGCATCCAACCTATCAATCCTATACAGTTGCTTTTGCTGTTCGCCTCGCTTATAACATTCTTTATTTCCGAAGAATTTTTTAAAACCGGTTTCCAGATTATATCAGCAGGGAAAATTCCCTCGCTGTTAAAATAATTAACGATTTCCTTTGAATGATTATCGACTTGTTTTAAAGATTCCTCCCCATACAGATATTGACTACCTGTAATAAACCATACTTCGAATTTGTCTTTTATAATAATCAATCTCCTTTCACGTAAATATTCTACTTAAATTATTGCATTTATTAAATACCCGTTTTTTACTGCAGGGCCTATTTTTTTCTCTTTCTGATTAAAGTATGAACTATTACGGCACATATTATTAATAATCCGATGATAAATCTCGTCCAGAATCCCTTCAAACCTGCCGCCACTATACCGGCTTCGAGAGCTCCTATCATAAATGAACCGACAAAAGTTCCAAAAATAGTTGCCTCTCCACCGAACATGGATGTTCCACCGACAAAAACCGCAGCCATTATCATCATCAGATACCCTTCGCCCATAGTCGGCCACCACGTTCTCATTCTGTATAAATCAAACATTCCCGCGAAAGCCGCCATTGCTCCCATGAGTGAAAATGCAGCTATTTTCACAAAATCCACATTCACACCCATCATTTTTGCAGATTCCTGATTGTCTCCGGCAAAGAGCACATGTTCACCGAACTTATGCCTGAATAAAAGAAAATAAAATAATATCGACATGCCTAAAAACCACAGAGACTGAACGGGAATACCCAGCAATTTTCCTGCAAAAATCTGTTGTGAAATAGTACCTCTCAACGGCACTACGATAGCCGTCCCATCTGAAATCAGATTGCTGAATCCTCTGATTAAAAATTGCATACCCAGTGTTACAACGATTGAAGGAACACCTATTTTCGTTACTATCAATCCGTTTATCATTCCAACCAAAATCCCTGCTCCGATACAGGATAAAAAAGCAAAAAGGAAATTTCCGGTAGATTTATAGACTGAGGCAAAAAGAAACGCTGAAAGTGCCATTACCGATGGAAAAGAAAGATCTATCTCTCCCATACCAAGAATAAAAGTCAACCCCAATGCCATTAAACCAATGGTCGGAACCGTCGATAGAAATGAAAGATATATACTTCCACTCAAAAACACATTCGGACTGGTGATGATGAAAAAGAGTAAAACTGCTGAAACCATTATTATTAAACCGAATTGAGAAGTATATTTATAAAAAAACTTTTGATCCGCTCGCTTTTCTATTTTAGTCATAAGAAATCCTCCGAAATCATTGTTGAGTTTTGGTTTTTGTATATTGAATCAGTTCTTCATTCAGTTCTTCAAGAGATATATCCTTTCTGTTATAACTGCCGACTATTATACCCCTGTCAATCACTACAAAACGATCTGAAACGGGATATACGTTGGCTATATTATGTGAAATATAAACGCATGATTTACCTCTTTCCTTGACGGCGAGTATAAAATTAAGAACCTTTTTCACTTCCTGCAATGAAAGAGCCATAGTCGGTTCGTCGAGTATAACCAGATCGGAATCGAAGTACATCGCTCTTGATATTGCAACTCCCTGTTTTTCACCACCAGAAAGAGTTCTAATATAAGATTCCGCATTTGCGCCTATTCCTCTGAATTTCATTAACTCCCTCATAATTTTCTGCGTTTCGTCTATTTCTTTTTTTACTTTAATGAATCCGAGTTTATTTGTCATCTGTCTTCCAAGAAATATATTTCTCCACAGGGTCTGTTTTTCCGCCAGGGCCTTCTCCTGATAAACAGTTTCAATTCCCATTTTGTGAGCCGTTTTTACACAATGCTTTCTAGGATTTATTTTTTTCCCCTTTATGTACATTTCACCTTCATCAAATGAATGTACTCCTGAAATTATTTTTATTAAAGTAGACTTACCTGCACCGTTATCACCTAGAACACCCACAACTTCATTGGGACCAACTGTGAAATCGATTCCCCGAATAGCCTTGACTCCTCCAAAAGATTTGTGAATATTCTTCATTTCTATAATATTAACCAAGGGACTTCCTCCTCCATTAGGGATATTATTAAAGAAGGGGCGTATCCGCCCCCTCGCTTTCAACTTGATTTATCTTATACCCTGTTCTGCTAGTGGAGCAACAAAATCGATATTTTCCGAACTTATCAAACCGCCACCGGTATCGATATCGAGCCCGGAGAAACCGAATTTCTTCGTTAAATAAATCTGCATTACCGGTAAAAATCCCTGTAAGAACGGTTGCTGGTCAAGAACAAGATCTGTGTATCCGGATTTTATACTTTCGACTGTTGCCGCCGAAAGATCGAAGCCTGCTCCGTATATTTCATCCGGTCCAAATCCTGCAGCCTCGAAATAAGTTCCCTGTGCCGATGTGAGATTTCCATGATCCGTTATTACGGCCTTACAATCCGGATTAGCCTGCAAATATCCCACAATAATCGGAATTCCATTCGCGGCATCTTTATCGACTTCTGGTGATATATCAATATAATCAACAATTACTCCGGCATCTTCCAGAGCATCTATAGCACCCTGAGTTCTCTGTCCCCTTGTCGGTTGTGATCTCAATCCCCAGACTAATGCCCTGTCTCCTTCTTTTAAACCTGCTTTATTCACAACGCCAGTCCCAAGCATCCAGCCTGAAGAGTACAGACCCTGACCTACATATCCAAATCCCTTACTTGCAAATTCAGCCTGTAACTCAGGCAGAGTTGCGTTTTGGCTTGTAACTATTATTCCCTTGGCCTCTGCATCTTCAACAAACGGCATGTATGCCTCGTCGCCGGGGTGACCCATTATTGCTATACCATCCGGGTTCGCTGCAATCGCCTGCTCTAACTGAGTAACCATTGTCTGTGGGCTCCAGTTCGACCACAGATAATGCATCTCCACTCTGTCACCGAGAATATCTGCGGCATGAACAGCTCCATTATAAACAACTGTTGCAAATGTTCCACCAGGACTTCCTCCCGGGAAGAAATAAATAACTACAGGATCATCTTCGGCTGCAAAAGTCATGGCTGGTAAAACTAACAGAACAAACATAATAGCGAAAATAAACGCAAATTTCCTTGACATACCTTCACTCCTTTCAAATTGTGGTAAAAAAGTCGATGCTTTTTTACTTCCCCATTTTAAGACAACTCAAATTTAATGTTCTCAAAGCTCATGAATTTAATTATTTACATCGTTATATACATCGTTGCATACAACGATAATAATTATATTTTCTTTTTAACTCAAATTTGATTATGTTGAATTAAACCCAATTAAATACGATTAAATGATATTTTTGTTTAATTACAAAGAATTTCTCGCGAAAGGTTTAACTGATTCGCCAGGATGCTTTTTTTAATGTTTATCTTTCCGGTTGCCATAAAAAAATCAACACTTAAGCTTTTGAATGAAGGAAAGTGAACAAAAAAATTTTGCAAAAATCTCTCTTATTTATATTCTTTATAAATAGCGATGCTATAATCTAAAAGAGGGAGGTACTTTTATGAACGAAATAGTAATCGAAGTCAATGATTTAACAGTCGCATACAGAGAGAAACCCGTTTTATGGGATATAGACCTGAAAATTCCAAGGGGGGTAATGATGGCCGTTGTGGGACCAAATGGTGCTGGAAAATCCACATTGATCAAGGCCCTGCTGGAAATAATCAATCCGATCGCAGGAGAAGTGAAATTCTTCGGCGAACCTTACAGAAAAGCGAGAAAAAGAATCGGATACGTTCCACAAAGAGAGAGCGTTGACTGGGATTTTCCGACAACGGTCCTGGATGTCACCCTCATGGGCAAATACGGATATCTGGGATGGATTAAAAGGCCCACAAAAAAAGACAAAGAAGAGGCCCTCGAAGTGTTGAAAAAGGTTGGATTGACCGGATTTCAAAACAGACAGATAAGTCAGTTGTCCGGCGGTCAGCAGCAGAGAGTTTTCCTGGCCAGAGCCCTTATGCAGGATGCCGAAATATACTTCATGGACGAACCGTTTCAGGGAGTAGATGCAAAAACAGAGAAAGCCATTATAAATGTTCTGAAAGAGATGAAGAGAAAAAATAAAACCCTTATCGTAGTTCATCATGATCTTCAGACAATCAGAGAATATTTTGACTGGATTACTATATTGAATATCAGACTTGTCGAATGTGGTCCTGTGGATAAGGTATACACTGTAGAAAATCTTCATAAGGCCTATGGGTCAACATTACAATTATCCCTCGATGAAAAGGGTGAATAGATATGAATTACACTCTGTTGGTAATTTCATTCGGTTCAGCCATTCTGGGTCTTATCAGCGGTTCCCTCGGGACCCTGGCGGTAGTCAGGAAGCAGAGCCTGATTGGAGATGCGGTTTCACATGCAGCTTTGCCGGGTATCGTACTGGCCTTTATGTTCACCGGCCAGAAAAACGCTCTGGTTTTAATAATTGGCGCTATTGCCGCAGGCTGGCTCGGAACACTTCTGGTTCAATTCATAGTGAGAAATTCAAAGATAAAATTCGATACCGC
>JASGMR010000134.1 GCA_030156385.1 Kosmotogales bacterium | reverse complement strand
CTGGAAAGAAAAGATAGAAAAAATTTACATTCCGAGAGACCCGAAAAGTAAGGTTATAGAGCAGTTTGAAGGATATTTTGAACTTAAAGAATATGAAATAAAAAAACACGACGAAAATGGAATGCCGTTATGGCCTGACGATCTTGATACGGATGAATTGAACAACACGACATTATTGAAACAGCCAGATCTGTTGATGCTTATGTATTTGATGCCCGAACAATTCACTTTTGAAGAGATGAAAGAAAATTACGATTTCTATGAGAAGAGAACGATGCACAAATCTTCTTTGAGCCCCAGTATTCACTGTTTGTTGAGTATTTCCGTTCACGAATACGATCATTCCTACGAATATTTCAAAAAAACTCTGCTAACGGATTTATCCGATAACCAGGGAAATAGCGTCATGGGAATTCACGCAGCATCGACCGGGGGAGCATGGCTGGCCGCGGTAATGGGATTTGGAAGATTCTACATTGATAAAGATGATATGCTCAATTTTGATCCATGGCTTCCAAAAAAGTGGAATTCTTTATCTTACAAAATAATCTGGAGAGGAAATCCCATGAAAATTGAAATAACACATGAGAAATTAAGAATAAAACCTCTGAATGAAAGCATTTCTTTCAAATACATGGGAAAGATTTTTGAGGCGACTGTGGGAGAATCGAAAGAGGTGAAGGTTCTTTGAAAACCAATATAAAAGAAATTGCTAAAATAACGGGTTTTTCAACGACAACGATATCTAGATACTTCAATCATCCGGAAAAACTGTCTGAGAAAACCGGGAGGAAAATAAAGGCTGTTATAACGAAATATGGATTCGTTCCAAATGAACTCGCAAGAGGATTGAGAAGCAAAAGGAAAAATCTTGTTGCAATTATTCTGAAAAAAGAACATGAATCTTTCTTATCTTTTCCATACTTTTCTGTTTTTTCCAATCAGGTTTTGAAAACATTATCGGGAGAAAAAATTTACACTATAACGACTTTCGAAGAATCGGATAAAAAACCTCATATGACTTATAGATCGTTTGTTCAGAAAAATCTCGTAGATGGCTTTATAGTCATGGGAATGGCTGAAAATGACAAGAGAATAAAGTTTCTGCTCGATCAGAATGAAAACTTTGTGACGGTTGGAAGAAATCATTCATCGGATAATTACACGTGGGTTGACTGTGACAATGTGCAGGGGGGATTTCTGGCGACGAATCACCTCGTTAAAAAAGGTTGTCAGAGAATTCTGTTTTTTGGAGGATTTTTAGAGAGTTGTGATACGAAGATGAGATTGCAGGGGTATAGAAATGCCCTGGAAGAGAATAATATTAAGTTCAGAAGAAATTATGTTTATCCGGGAGATTTCACAGGTATGATCATGCAGAATCCTGAGGATAATTTTGAAAGATTTGCGGATTTGAAAACACTCATTATAAATCAAAGGATTGAAGGGGTTTTCGCCGTCTCAGATGTCGCAGCAATAGGGTTGATTAAGATGCTCAAACACATGAAAATCAAAATTCCCGTTGTGGGATTCGATGATGTCTCGCTCGCGAGAATATATGAGCCCACTTTGACAACAATAAGACAGCCGATTGAGAAAATTGCCGAAAAAGTTGCAACTAAACTGATTCAGAAAATCAATGGAGAAAGCCCTCAATCGGAAATGGTAAAGGTGGAATTAATCGAAAGAGAATCATCAAACATATCTTAACCTAATACAAAGGAGGTACTTGTATGAAAAGAGTTTTGTTAGTTTTATTGTGTATGTTTTTTATTGTTAGTTTTAGTTACGCCGTTACAACGGTAAGAATAACCGGATGGCCGGGTAATCCCACAGAAGAAGGGGTAATAATGGATATTGTTGAGGAATTCAATGCGACGCATGATGATATACAGGCAGTCTGGGAACCCCTTCCCGGAGATTACAGGCAGATGATAATCACTCAATTTTCTGCCGGAACTGCTCCCGATCTTTTCTATGTGGATGTATCCTACTTCGATGAATTTGCAATAAACAACATGCTTCAGCCACTGGATCTTTATGTCAAAAAAGATGGATTCGATATTGAAGATTTCTATGAGCCATTAATAGATGGATTTAAACTCAACAACAGGCTTTATGGACTTCCAAAGGATTATTCAACACTGGCGCTTTTTTACAATAAAGAAATGTTCGATGAATACGGTGTTGAATATCCAACGAGTAGTGACACATGGGAAGACTTTTTGAACAAAGCACTTGCATTGAAGGAAGCTGGTCTTGAAACACCTCTTGTACTTGCAGCAGATTTGAACAGAATGCTCCCATTCGTTGAACAGGCGGGAGGGGTTATAGTTAATGAGGATCTCACAACCGGTTTGACGAGCGAAGAAGCCAGAAAGGGCTGGGAAATGTATATCGATTTGGTTACAAAATACGACGTAGCTGATGAACCTGCAAATCTCGGTGCAGGATGGATAGGAGAAGCATTCGGTAAAGAGGCATGTGCGATGGCCATGTCCGGTCCATGGTCCCTGGGTTTTCTGGAGGGAACATATCCCGATGTATACGAAAAGACCGGGGTCGTTGAGCTTCCTATGGATGTGGAAAGAGCAACGATGATCTATACTGTTTGCTGGGCGATCAACAGACAATCTGAAAATAAGGATGCTGCCTGGGAAGTATTGAAATATCTTACGAATGAGGGACAGGCAAAATTCGTTGAAGGTGCGGGGGTTCTGGCATCCAGAAAATCAATTGCAAAAACTGATACTGCTCCGATGAAGGAAGCATTCTATGCCGGTGCAGCATATGGAACAGCCTGGAAAATAAAAACACCAAGCGGAATTTTCAGTATGGCGAACGATCAGATCAACAGTATGTTAAAGGACCTTTTCTACGAAAAGATAACGATTGATGAAGCACTGGAAAGAATTGAAAATAATTACGATAGTTGGGTAGAATAATAAGCACGATGTGGGTATTATTGAAATACCCACATTCTTTTATTCAATGTTTCGAAAAGCGAGGAAGTGGTTCAATTGAAAATGAAAGCAAAAACCAGGGAAGCTGTAGCGGGTTATCTTTTTTCATCACCGATAATAATAAGTATATTACTGTTCACTATCTATCCGGTATTTGCAGTTTTTTACTACAGTTTCACCGATTTCCAGCCTACGGAATCACAAAAATTTGAGACATCGTTCAATCCTGAAGAAGCTCTTTCTATAAATCTGAATGTTCTTCTTGATTTTGATGATGTCACATATGAAGATGTCAAAGAATGGTTTGTACTTGAAGATTTCATAAAATATGATCTGGGAGTTAAGTTGAATGATGAACAGTATGAATCGCTGGTAAAAAATCTTGATCAGGAAAAACTACTCAGGGATTTTGTGGATAGGAAGTTGAACGTTGAAATGCCCGCAAAAGATTTTTTTAAGAAATATATGAGAACTGGTTCGGAAAAATTTACCCGATACATAGCCGAATGGGTGGGGCTGGATAATTTTACGGAGATGTTTTCAGATCAGTATTTCTGGATCTCACTGAAAAATGCGGTGATTTTTTCGCTTGTAGTCGTTCCCGTTCAGACGTTTTTGGCTCTTCTACTCGCCGTAGCGGCCAACGCTAGGATAAGAGGAAGAAAGTTTTTCAAACTCGTTTTTTTTATCCCATCTATAACGTCTTCGGCAGCGATTTCTATGATATTCATGCTGATTTATTCAAAGCAGGGTGTCCTGAACAAACTTCTGGGTTTGAATATTGACTGGCTGAACAATCCTAATACTGCTCTCGGAGCAATAATGCTGATGAACATCTGGACGACGGCCGGGTATTTTATGATCACTTTTCTCGCCGGACTACAGAGTATTCCCACCTCACTTTTCGAAGCAGCGGATATCGACGGGGCAAGTTATGGCAAGAAGCTTTTCAAAATAATTATTCCCCTTCTTAAACCTCAAATATCGTTTGTTGTCATCATGGGAATAATAGGGTGTATGCAGGTTTTTGACCAGATATACTTTCTGATAAAAAACTTGAGAAATATAACTATAGCATTTTATATATATAAAAACGCTTTTGAATTCCAGAGGATGGGATACGCTTCGGCGATAGCGGTGGTGTTATTTGCGATAATTCTTGCACTGAGTCTGTTGCAGAAGAAATTTTTTAAATCGGAATCCTATTTTTAAGGGGTGATTTGATATGAAGAAGAGAAAATTCAAAATAGGATTGACGATCGCTTATATAGTTCTTATTATTTATGCACTTATTTCACTGTTTCCATTTTTCTGGTCGGCGTTAGTCTCTTTCACTCCCATGAACTACGCGGATGAAACCGGGACGCGAAGAGGGGTCAATATAATGGAGTGGCCACCTTCCATAAGTTTTTTCACACTTCCGCCCACGCTTTTTAAGGCTCCAGCGTCGGGGGAGAACTACGCCAAAGTGTTTGAAATCACTCCCTATGGGAGATGGATAATAAACACAGTATTGTATGCCGTTTTAGTGACGTTCGGACATCTATTGTTCGATTCATTTGGGGGTTATGCCTTCGCAAGATTGAAATTTCCACTCAAAAATTTCTGGTTCACACTTTTTCTTGCAACGATGATGATTCCGGGACAGGTGACACTGATCCCGCAATACAATCTGATGGTCAGTTTTGGTTTTATCAACACCTTTTATGGGCTTGTGCTGCCTAAATTGACGGGAGTTTTCGGCTTGTTTTTGATGAAACAATTCTTCACCAGTATTCCAAGAGAGCTGGAAGAAGCGGCGAAGATAGATGGAGCCGGTTATCTGAAGACGTATTTCAAAATAATTCTCCCGATGGCAAAACCGGCGATCACAGCTCTGGGAATCTATATTTTTCTCGGAACATGGAACGATTTTCTATGGCCTCTGCTGATGACATCCGACAAGAGCATGTACACGTTGACTGTGGGATTAGATTTCTTTAAATCGAGTTACTACACTTTCTGGCAGTATATGATGTCTGCTACAATAATGATGACGATACCTATGATAGTTATTTTCCTTTCGTTCCAGAAGAACTTTGTCGATACGGGTGCCTCGACTGCAGTGAAGGGATAAAATTAGGAGATTTATGATGAAAACAAAAGTTTGTATATTTGATCTCGATGGAGTGATAGTCGATACGGCGAAATACCATTTTCT
>JASGMR010000133.1 GCA_030156385.1 Kosmotogales bacterium | reverse complement strand
CCTATCAGATTGAATCCTATAACAACCAAAAAGATCGCGATTCCGGGGAATATTCCCAGATACGGGTAAACCTGAATATATTGGAACGAGAGGGCAAGATCCGTTCCCCACTCTGGTGTCGGGGGCGGCACTCCAAGACCCAGAAATCCCAGTGCGGCGATGCTGAGAATCGCGGTGGCCATTCTGAGGGCGAACTGTACTATTATCGGTTCGAGGGAGTTCGGGAGTATGTATCTGATCAGGATGCTCCACTTTGATTCTCCCGACACTTTCGCGGCCTCGACGTAATCCTTCTGCTTTTCCGCGTACACGGTTCCCCTTGTGATCCTGGCAAATCTGGGAAGGGAATAGATCGAGATGGCCAGAATCAGATTGAGCTCACCCTGACCAAGAACGGCCATAATGGCTATCGCCAGGAGTATAGAGGGAAAAGCCAGGAGGATATCGAAAAACCGCATGATGATTTCGTCTACGAATTTGTTGAAATATCCTGCAACGGCCCCGAGAAAAACTCCGATCACCGCCGAAATCGCGACGGACACCGACGACAGATAAAGTGACATTCTCGCTCCGTATATGACTCTGCTGAAGATATCCTGACCGAAAATATCCGTTCCGAAGATGTGTTTTGAATTCGGTAATTGCAGACTCTCAAGCAAATTCTGCCTCGTCGGGTTGTACGTCGTGATCAAAGGTGCAAAGACAGCCAGAAATATGAAAAACAGAATTATCACCGTACCGATGAGAGTGGTTTTATTCTCGAATAGCTTCTTAATGATGCTCATACGTTCTCTCCAACGGCGATTCTCGGATTTATTATAATCTGGAGTATATCAACTATCAGATTCACAAGTACGAATGAAACGGCGATCACCATTATGCCGACCTGAACGACCGGATAGTCCCTGTAATAGATCGAATCCACTATCAGTCTGCCGAGTCCCGGCCATCCGAACACCTTCTCCGTCAGAATCGCTCCCCCGAGGGTGTAGCCGAATTCGAGACCAAGTATTGTGATTATCGGAGCCAGGGCGTTTTTGAGCGCGTACTTGTAAACGATTTTCCTCTTTTTTACACCGTAGGCCTTCATCGTTCTGATGTGTTCCTCTTTCAGAACCGTAATCATAGAGGTTCTTGTCATTTTTATAACCGTTCCGGAGATGATGAAACCCAGGGAGACCGAGGGAAGTATAATGCTCTCAAAACCCATCTTTCCCCCGGCGGGCAGAACATTCAGATACACTGAAAAGAACAGCATCAGTAGTATTCCGAGCCAGAAAACCGGCATGGAGACTCCGAAAAAATAGATGCCTGAAATAATTTTGTCGAAGATTTTACCTTCGTTCACCGCTGCGATTATTCCGAGCGGTATTCCGAAGAGCGTTGCGAACGCTATGGCGAAAAATGACAATTGCAGGGTGTTCAAAAATCTGGGGATGATCTCATCGAAGACGTTCATCTCCGTCTTCAGTGAGATCAGGCTCCCGGTAAAAACGTTTTTGAAGAATAAAAAATACTGATTTATGAGAGGTTCGTTCAAACCATATTTTTCCCTTATGTTCTGAATGTCTTCGTAGGTCGCATTCTCCCCCGCAAGCAATCTCGCGGGATCTCCCGGAATCATGTGCATTAAAACGAATATTAAAATCGAAACACCAATAATAACAGGTATCAGAAGAAAAATTCTTCTCAAAATTATTCTTTTCATCAAAAATTATTTTTTTCTAATTTTTATTCAAACCAGCAATTCTTGACTATGACTATTTCGGTGGGGAGAACTTCCACTCCCATCAAGGAATCCTTATAAGCCACAACCTGATTCAAATACCACAGATATCCCCACACTGTGTCCTCCAAAACCAGAATCTCCTGCGCTTCCTTATATATTTCCATCCTCTTATCATAATCCACTTCGGCCGCTCCTTCGTCTATCAGCCCGTCGAGCTTTTCATTTCTGTAGAAAAAGTTATTATCTCCGTATGGAATAATATTATCTGAATAGAAATTCGGTCTCAGGACCCAGTCGGCATCACCTGTGGATGGTGACCATCCTACGAAAAACACTTCGTACCGGGGATCATCCGCCGAGCCGTAGAGGTATGACATGTAATCGGCCCATTCCATAGGCCTTACATTGGCCGTTATTCCGACTTCCGCCAGCATTCCCTGTATTGCCAGAACCGATTCGTAATCCTGGAGATATCTTCCCCTTGGACATGACAGCTCAAAGGTCAGATCCTCCTGTCCCGCTTCCTTCAGAAGTTCCTTCGCCTTCTGCGGATCGTAGGGAAATCCTCCCGTGGGATAATATCCGACGGTGAGAGGCGCGAGGGGAGAATCGGAAAAATTTCCCATTCCTCTCAGAATGACTTCACATATTTTTTCTTTGTCGATGGCGTAGTTGATGGCTTTTCTCACCCTGTCATCGTCAAAGGGCGGCTTGTCGAAATTGAATCCGAGATACATGACCCTGAGACTGGGCACAATGTCCACCGTCAGGCCGCTGGTTGATTCCAGCCTGTCTATCATTATCGGCGGTACCCTGCTCGTGATATCGGCATCGCCTGACTGAAGCTGAATCACTCTCGTTATGTCCTCGGGAATGACGTTGTATATAACGCTGTCAAGATAGGGCCCTTCACCCCAGTAATCTTCGTTTTTCACCAGTGTGATTCTTTCGGCCCGCTTCCATTCCTCGAGTGAAAACGGTCCCGTTCCGACCGGATGCTTTCCCAGTTCTCCGAGATCGTATCCGTACTCATCGATCGAATTCGGAGACATTATCAGCCCGGCCGAGTGTGCGAGGTTGTTGATAAAAAATCCGCCGGGGATCGTCAGTTTTATTTTGAATGTCAATTCGTCTATCACTTCTATCGATTCTATGAACGGCGAAAAAATCGATGCCTTCCTCGATTTACTGTCAATTATGAATTCCAGACTCTTCTTCACCGCCCTGGAATTCAACGGGGCACCGTCATGAAATTTTATATTCTCTTTCAGATGAAAAGTGTATTCCTTCCCATCCTCCGATAACTCCCAGCTCTTCGCGAGAACGGGGTGAATTTTCATGTTCGAATCGAATTCGACCAGTCCTTCAAAAATATTTCTGCAGACCATTTCGGAGGGGTTATCCGTGTTTCCGGGAAAAAGTGTCACAGCATCGGTGCCCATGACGTATATCAGGTCACCTCCGTAATTGACTGAAAAAGCCAGAACACTGCAAAAAAATATCAAAATGAATAACATACTTTTCTTCATATTAATCACTCCCCTTATAGAAAGATATACTTTAATTATATATTATTAACAAATCAAAACCTATTTTATGAATATACCCGAAAATTCTACGAACATTAAAAAGATGTGATAATATATTTATGATTATAACGAATTGAGGTGAGACAGAGATAAACAAATTTTTCCTCTTTAATTACATAAAAGGAATATGTATTTTTCTCGTAATCGTCGGACATTCAATAGCGGCGGTTATCAACAATGCCTCTTATACTGAAGAGATCATAAGTTATGCGATCGGAAAAGTTGCAACACCTTCCGTATTCGTTTTCATATTTCTTTTCGGCTATGGTCAGGGGCTGAAAAGGAAAAGGCTCAACAGGAACATAGTTATAAAGCGAACGGCAAACATCTTCACTCCGTATATATTCTTTGCCACCGTCGCACTGGTGATGTACATTATACTCGGTTCGCCGTACGACAAGATGTGGATGTTAAAGGGAATGTTCAAAGGGCAATTGAATCTTGTCTCGTATTTTGTCACGCTCATTTCCTTCACGGCTTCCTGGCAATACTATTTTCTGGTTTTGATATTCGCGTTTCAGGCGTTCGGAAATATTTTCAGAAACACTTCGATCGAAACGCTGGAAAAGGCGACGAAAATACTCCTGGTCCTTCACATAATCGAAATGACACTGCTCTCCACGTTCCTCTGGCTGGCCAATCCTATGAAGTTCAACCTCTACATCATCGGAGGCTTCATCAGCCCGAATCCGATTTTTTGGTTTTTCCCCTTCATGTGGGCGTACACGATCGGAAGTAAAAGAGGCAAACTGCCGTGGGAATCGATAAAAAGAAGGGATTATTTCATCGGTGCAGTGGTTTTTTTCTTCAGTGTGGTGGAAATGACTCTTCTCGGGAACAAATGGAAGACTTTCTATCTTCTTGATCAGTTCACACTTCTGAGTTTCTTTCTGAACATATATTTCCTGAAATTCATAGGAAGGATAGCGGGAAAAATCAATGTCAGAAAGCACAGAAGGATCGGCAAATTCTTCATGGCGTACGGAATATACTCATTCATAGCCTACATGGTTCATATGCCCTATGAGTGGTTTTTATTCGTTGGATTGGAGAGCATAACGGGCATAACGTTCCCCTATTTCATTCAGGTTGCGTTGCTCATAGGATTCGGATTCGGATTTTCCACCCTCATCATAACTGTTTCGAAGATCGTACCAAAAAAACTGAGACGTCTGATCACGGGTTTTTAGTCTTATCGGCCAGTTCAACTCTGCTTTTTTTCAGCTCTTTTCTGAAAACTACCACTATACCGGAAAAAACGAAGAGACATCCTATATAGAAGAGCGGTCCGGGCTTGTTTCCGAACACCAGAATTTCTGCGATAAAAGTGAATATGGGTATCGTATATATCCAAAGGTTGGTCGTCTTTCCGCCGAACAGTCTGATCCCGTTTCCCCAGAGTACGTATCCCAGTGCGGAACACAGCACTCCCAGAAATAAAAGGTTGAAGATAACTTCGTGATTGAAGTTCATGGGCTTTCCCGTCAGCAGGTCGAAGACACAAAAGGGTATCAAAAAGATTGTTCCCCATTTTATCAGCTCATAATTGGCGGCGATGAATTTCCCGTGTATTTTTTCAAAGTAATACGTATAAAAAACCCACGAACAGGCGGAAAAAAAGGCGAGGATATTCCCCCAGAAACTCGACGTCAGGGAGAAAAGACCGTTGAAAACAACAAAGCCTATTCCTATAAGGGCGAAAAGGCCCCCCAGATATTCCGAAGGATCGAACTCTCTGTCAATGATATCGTAAAAAAGAAGGGTGACTATCGGTGCCGTTGAGACTATCAGCGAGACTTCGGATGCGGAAGTGAACTTCAGGGCATTGTTTTCAAAAAGAAAATACAGAGTCACTCCCGCGCCGCCGGCAATCATGGAATATATTTTTTCCTTTTTCACCAGTTTCTTTCCACTTTTTATTTTAAATGG
>JASGMR010000132.1 GCA_030156385.1 Kosmotogales bacterium | reverse complement strand
TAAACGAATTTACTGTTTTAACGCTTTTTAAAATTACAGGATACTTCCAATATAAAAAACTATTATCTTGATAGACTCGCAATACCTAATAAGCCCGGACCAACATGAGCTATCATCGATGGGACGATTTTTCCCACATAAATTTTTTTAACGTTAAAATTCATTACAAATTTTTTCAGAGTTTCAACCCATTCCAAAGTATTCGAAGAATTGCCGGAATAATAAACTGCTGCCATTTCAACGGTCTTGCCATTCCAAAAATTTGATGTGATTTCCATCATTTTTTGACCGTTTTTCCAATGCCCCTTGCTTTACCCGCAGTGTGGTAAAAACCGTCGTTTCCAACTTCAATTATTGGTTTGAGATTGAGAATATCTCCAATAGTACCACTGACATATCCTATTCTTCCTCCGGCTTTCAGGAATTTGAGAGTGGGGATTACATAATAGACACTCAAGTTTTGAGGTACGTACTTTTTCAATTGTGTGATTATCTCATCAAAATTCAATTTCTCATCCAAAAGTTCTGTGGCTCTGCAGACCAACAGGCCTGAGCCGATTGATATACTGTAAGTGTTGATTACCTCTATTTTTAACGACGGGTCCTTTTTCACGAGTTCTTCCGCTACCAGACGAAAGACATTGTAAGTTCCACTTATATTACTCGAAACATTGATAGCAATAATTTCTTTTATCCCCTTATTAATCAATTTTTCAAATCCCACTTTCACATCTTCATAAGCTGTCAGAGAAGTCTTTGCAAAATTATGTTTCATGTATTCAAGGCAAACTTTTTCGTCTATTTCTATGTCATCTTTATACGATTTTTCTCCTAAAATTACTCTGAGCGGAACCACTTCAACAGAATATTTTTTTATTATTTCTTTAGGTGTATCACTTGCAGAATCCGTAATTATTCCAATCATCACTATCTCCTCATAATAATATTATAAGTACAATATATAAAAATTGCCTTTTTTAAATCAATACCAAAAAACTAACAACACTTCGATATATTGAAGCATAAAAATTATACATGTAAGTTATGTTTATGAGTTATAGTTATAAACAATTATTTAACACCATATTTTTTCAGCAAGAAATCGAAACCATTTTCATTAATAATTTTGCTGACTTCAATCCAGCAAGTATAGGAATAATTATTGTATGTGTAGAAATCTAAATCGGAGATTTCAACCTGTTCTATTTTATCCAGTTTATCCAAGGATTTTCCACGCCATTCTCCGGTTATTATACACACTAACCCCTCTTCTATCCAGTAGGGAAATTTGAATTGTTTGAAGTAGGAATGTGAAAGTTCATGAGATATCGTTCTCGTTATATTCGGTATAAGTGAAGCAGGCTGTAAATAAATTCTTTTTTCCTTATAAGATGCCAGAACCCAATATGGTGATCCTGAGATTTCAGTGAATTCTGCGGTACTTGAACAGGTGTAAACTTTTATTAGTTCGTCAGAAACAGGAATACCTGTGATTTTTTGAATTTTCTCTGCGCTTAACGGAAAATCACTCCAGCTTACAGTATACAAACTGTAAGCCAGAGTAATAGTTGCAATCAATATAGAAAAAACAATTAAGATGCTATTTTTCATAAACCTTTATTTTTAATTGTTCAGTTGTGCCGTTAATATAATCATCGTACATTCCCCAGGCATGTGCAGGAGGAACGGTATACTCGCCGGAGGCAATGAGTTGATATGCAGATCTTACCAGATAATTTCCTTCCCAGTCGAAAAAGTAACTGTTTTTATCGTACAACTCTTCTTTGAATGAATAATAAGTATCGTACGAATAATCACTGTTAAATTTGTAATAATTGTCGTAGAAAAGATCATCATTACCTTGGATATTTACACTACATGATGGTTTATAATCTTCCATTACTACGTATCTTAAGAAATCCGGAGAATTCAGTCTCATTTCAGAAATGATTATATCACCGACTTTAAGTACTGAATTTTCTTTGAAGGTTATTTTATAAAAGACTTCTTTATTGCCGTAGTAATCGTACTCCTTAGCTCTTATTAGAACACCGCCTTCAAATTTACCCATTATACTTGTCTCGTTAAAATTAATTCCCAGATAATAGTTGCCTAATTTGAGTTCTCTCGATTCAAAGGAGAGTTCGTAGCCCTTGTAACTTTTATCTAAAATTATCTCAAGAGTTTCCAATTCATTGAAATCAAGCTTCTCTACATCTTTTACTATATAAGGGGAATCGATTTGAGGCATGGTTCTCACAAACACACCGTCTCTGGGAATTCTCTCAATTCTTCTTAAAATTCTCAATAGACTTATGTTCTCGTCGCTTACGGATGTATTTTTCATATCTGAGAAAGTTTTCGGAATTTCTTTGCTTATTGAAACGTATATAGGTTCGTCCGTTTCTATCTTCAAAGTTTCTCCGGGTTTAAAAATAAGGTTTAAGCTCATATTCGGATTTATATTTTCTCCGGTATAAGCGTTCGATTCTATCGTTATTTTTGTATCTTCATCGAATATACTGCTGAATCTGTCAAGTTGTGTGAGAGCGATGGCTGTTGAAGCCGTTGATCCCCAATATCCACCCTGGTTCGTTTTGAGTATTTCCATAACGGTGTTCTTTTCGGTATTATATTGTTCGACCATATTGGCTGCTCTCGCGATAAATGCAAAAGTTACGACTTCATCAAAAAAGTAATCAAAGGTGTTGAATATCAATGTATCTTCATCATCAAAATCAATCTCATCCCAGATTTTATCGAAGTATTCTACCGCCTGACTCATGGACCCCAGTTCATATGCCGCTAAAGATGTCAATGCCAGAGATGCGGGATCTCCTGTGTACGCTTTCCCGTCATTCACCTCATTTCCATACATTTTTGAAAACAGAATATAAACATACTGAACAAAGGGATCGGAATTGTAATTATAGAAATTTTTCAGTCCATCGTAACCGCTTTTCAATACGCCTTCATTAACTTCAAATCCATATTCTTTGGCTAAGTACAAACCAAACATTGCGTACGAGGTCATAAATTTATCAGCGGAAGAATCTTTCCACCAACCCCATTTACCATCGTATCTCTGAAAACCATATATTCTTTCCAGTCCGGTGGAGATTCTTTCATCCAGTTCTTCCTTCGAAAGCAGTCCGTTTTCGATGATAAGATCATAATAAATATATAGAGGAATGAGTTTGCTTGTTGTCTGTTCGGTGCAGCCATAAGGATAATCAAGCAAATATTTTATGCCCTGTAGTGTAATTGGATTTAAATTCGTTCCTGTGGTCAGATTGACTAAACTCAGTTCATCGAATGTGATATTCAAATCATTATCGATTATGTCGAAATAACCTTCTTTTAAATAAGTATAGGAAGAATAAACCGGAATTTTATATAAAACGGCATCGGTACCCACATCGGAGTTGACTTCGAAACTTATTTCTATTTCCTCCGATTTTGTTTCCGGGTTCAATTCTTTTATACTGTATTCATATTTCATGATTCGGGAAGAATTTGCGTTAATCCTGACAGTCTGAGAATCTGTTTTTTCACCATTCATACTGAATTTGCACTCAAAGTTCGAGTCCTCATCGGAATTGTTTCTGATCACAAAGGAAAAAACAGTGTTATCGCTCGATACATAGAATTCCGGGAGATAACTCGTTACCGTTACATTCTTTTTAGTCTGCAGGTATTCTTTTCCATATCCAAAATTACCCGCTCCATCTGAAACTAATGTTCTCACGAGCCATTGATCTAAATCATCCGGCATGACAAACGAGATCTCAGCATCTCCCGTTTCGTTTGTGAAGGTAGTAATGTTCCAGAGGACCGAATCATTAAAATCTTCTCTTGCAGCGATTTCTCCTGTTCCTGAAGTCCCTTCGTCCTCACCCAGAGCTTCTTCGGGAGCTGCTCCGGCCTCTTTGGCATAGGCAAAATCTGCCGTTGTTCTTGCAACTTTCGATTCAGCAGCCGGCATCGATAACTGTTCAAGAGTGATCAAGTTTGCAATCGATGGATAAGGATTATAATTTATTGAGGGGAATGTAACGGTATTAAATCCGTAATAGAAAGGTTCTTCAATAGCGCTTTCCCATGAATCGTATTCTTTTCCTTCATAAAGTTCTTTTAAAGCCTGGGACAGTATAGAGATTGTGAGATTTGTCTCTACCGGGCTGCCATTCGCGTCCTTTACATTCACAAATATCTTTCCCGCTTCCCCGGGCTTAAAGTTTTTATCACCTGTGAATGTTAACTGATAATTTTTGTTTTCAAGATCTAAATATGCACTCATTTCTTCATCCACTTTGTCGTCTTTTTTATATCCCTTCAGATAAATCGTATATCTTCCGAAACTGTAATTTTCCGGAACGGGAACTTCAATAAAGTTATTGCCTTTAAAGATTTCAAGTTTAGCAGAATGGATGACACCGGAAAAATCAGCAATAATCCAGAGATCTATATCATAGGGTGAAAAAACTTTGATTGTGGTTAATTCTCCCGGTTTTGCATAACTGATATCATCGATTCTGAAATAATCGTTGGAAGGAGTGTATCTGCTCAAATACAGAGACTTCTTAAGGTTTTCACCGTTATTTCCTGTGAGTTCTACAAATATATATTGATCTTTTGGAACGGAAGAGATATCCATGTTTATCCTTGTGGTTCCTTCTTTATCTGTGGCTACAGATTCATTGTATATGACGAATTTAACATCTTTATATTTATTGTTTTCAACTTTTATGGATTCTTCATACCAGACCTTCGCTTTAAATGGTTCTGAAACAGGAGTTCCATCGATATCCAATGTTTCGATATTTAAAAATATTTCATCCTCGATCCACTCTACATCACACTGAAACTCATAATTTCCTTTAATTACTTTAAAGAAAACGCTGTTACTTGTTTCCATACCCGTTTCATCCGAAACGTTTATTACCATATCATAGTAACCGGGCTCCAATTCTTTTCCATAACCCAGAACAGCCTTTCCATCATTATCTAAAATGCCCGAACCGCTATCGATATACATTCCTTCTTTGTACAGGATGTATGATACGGATCCAAATGAAACGGGCTCTCCAAAGAAATAAGAGCTCTCCATATCAATTTTTATCGTTTCGTCGACTTTGAAAACTTTTTCCTGAGGTGTTGCCTCCGTTTTGAAAGTGGGTTTTTTGTAATCGGCAATCTGGAAATAATGGTAATAATCCTGTTCGTTCCATATCACTCTTATTCTGTACGATCCCCTGGTGATAAAGGAATTAGTTTTGAATTCTCCATTTACGGAACTGTATTCATCCGGTTTCAAATCGAATTCCTC
>JASGMR010000026.1 GCA_030156385.1 Kosmotogales bacterium | reverse complement strand
TAAAACGCTCATAATGCCTCCGAATTCTGCACCATATAATTTATTTTTGAATTCGATAAAAGAGACTATTTACCGTTACGGTGGATTGGCAGTCAGCTTCACTACTGCTGGTGACTTCAGTGCTTATATGGGCGGTATTTATATACCAACTGTCCGTGGTAGTGGTGGACACTGTACCAATCTTATCGGCTGGCTGGATATGGATGCGGTTAAAGATCTGGGTTGGGTTTCTCCCGATGCAGAAAGTGTAGAGGTATACGACGTTTATACGGGAAAGACATGGTATGCAACCGAATTCTGGGTAATAAAAAACAGTTGGGGAAGAGACTGGGGCTGGAATGGTTATTATGTTCAACCTATTATCTCTGAAGAAGCTTATAACAACGGTTGGTTCTCCTCATGGATGGTCGAGCCTAAAGATAAGAGATTGCCATTTGTCGAAGATTTGGATTTTTCCGGTCAGAATATAGATTTTAACGGTGATGAAGTAGTGGATGAAGCCGATTATGAATTATTGATAGATGCGTTGTATATTGATACAATTGTAAATCCCGCTTATGATAAGTTCGATATCTCAGATCCGAAAGATTTCTATATTTCAGTTGAAGATGTTACAAGATTCCTGATGATTTATAACGCAATGAATTAATAAGTTTTTCTTTAGGGGCCTGCTTTTTAAGCAGGCCTTTTTTTAATATATTTGAGGAAAAGGTGGGATGCAGGTTTGTGCATATAAAATCAATCGGTAAAATGTCCAAATCTTTTTTAATTGAAAAAGATGGTAAATATATTCTTATAGATACCGGAGCTAAAAGGGATAAGAATGCTGTGGAAAAATTTTTAAAAGAAAACATAGATGATTTTTCCAGATTAAGATTGATAATAATCACCCATTCTCACTACGATCATACGGGAAACTTATACTCGGTGAAGAATTTTACAAATGCTCCGGTTCTTGCCAATAAAAGAGAAGTAAAAAACATTGAAGAAGGTATATTCGATATACCGGAAGGTTTCACAAACTTCGGGAGATTCATGATGAAATTCGGAAGAGATAGTAAAAAAGAATTTGAAGGTGTGAAGGTCAATATTTGTATAGAGAATGAGTTTTTCCTTCACGATTATGGATTTAAAGGGAAAATAATAAATACTCCCGGTCACACCGAGGGTTCTGTTTCTGTTATAGTGGAAAAAGCGGCATTTGTTGGAGATTTATGTTTCAATATTCCATTTCTGAATTCATTTTCGGTTCTACCTCCAATAGGAAAGGATATTAATTGCATACTAAGCAGTTTTTTAAAGCTGTTGAGTTATAATGATATTGAAAAAATATATCCTGCACATGGTGAAAGTTTCAAAAGAAAAAAATTAGTTAGTACCTGTAAAAAGTTTGAAAAAAAATAGTTGGAGGAAATTTTTTGAAAAAAATACCCGCAAAAATAATAAGGCTGTTTAAAGCTTTATTAATGACAGGGATCCTGCTTGTTGGCATTTTCGGAGGATGGATCATTGCCCTTTTTGTTTTAATAATTATAAATTTTAAAACAATTTATATTTCAATCGCCGGGAAAATACCGTTAAAGGCCGATAAAAAGAAATATAAAGGACCTTACTCCCATACTTACGAAACGGCAAAAAATAAGAAACTCAAAATGGATATATATTATCCATCAAAAGAATGCGACAAATATCCTGTTATTCTTTTTACTCACGGTGGGGGATGGATTACAGGTTCCAGAAGGCAATCCAACGATATGTCGTGGTGTGAATACCTGGCATCTCAGGGTTTTGCGGTGGCTTCAATGGATTACAGGTTTGGTTATCTCAATTATATTGAGGATATTTTGGTGGACTACGATAATGGATATAAATATATAGTTAATAATGCAAAAGAATTAAAAATAGACGAAAAAAGAATTATTTTGATGGGACTGTCGGCTGGAGCCCACCTCTCTCTTTTTTATGGGATCTATAATACCAACAGATATAAAGAAAAATTTAAAAATATAAAGGGGATAGTTTCATGGTATTGCCCCTGTGATCTAGTTGATTTATACGATAACGATGTGGAGTCATTATTTGCAAGATTCGCGATTAGAACTACCATGAAAGGCGGTTTAGATAAAAAAAGGGATGAATATATTCACTTTTCACCGATAAACTGGGTCAGTGAAAATAACCCTCCGGTTTTTCTGGTTCATGGAAAGATGGATACTACTGTTCCTTATAAATCATCGATAAAAATGTACAAAAAGCTGAAAGAAAACAACGTGAATTCAAAAGTGAAAATCCATCCGAAGGGAAATCATGGATTTGAATTTGAACTAAAAGATCAAATAACTATCAAAATAATACAGGAGAATGTATATTTTATAAAAAATCGATTTAAATAAGAAGGGTAATAATGAAACCAAATTTTAAATACGATAAAGTGAAGATAGATTACACCAAGGGTTATATTTCTAAAGGGAAAAATTTAAAATCATCGATAATTAAATTCAAAAGTTTATATAAAAAGCCTCAAAACGGTTCTGAGATAGTGGAGATCTGGAATTATGAACCGAGAACCGATCCCGTAGGTTCTATGATTATTTTGCACGGACTTGGAACCATGAATTTGAAATTTTTATTCTGGATGGCTTCTCATATTGCCAGCGCGGGGATAAATTCATCGGTTTTGATTTTGCCCGGCAATTATACGAGAACAGCGAATAATTCGGTGAGCGGAAAGGATTACTTTGCCACAAATATTGATAAAATGATGACTTATTGGGAGAATTCGATAGTAGATATTTTATCTACGATAGATTTTTTGAAGCAAGAAAATATATGGATGAAGAATAATCTTGTTTTTGGTTATTGTTTGGGCGGAATGTTTTCTGTATTGATCAATGCTCTATCTGAAGAAATAAATCAAACTCTTTTGATGACAGTTGGAGGAGATATTCCAAAAATATTTTGGGAATCTCCAATTTTAAAATTCGCACGGCGAGATTTTAGTCTGGGTAAAGGTAAAGAATATTATTTGAACGATAAAGAAAAGTTATATTCGGTATACGAGAGGGATTTAGAAAAAGTGAAAAATATGAATGGCATAAATGAATTATTCGAAGCGGATGTACATCCCTTGTTAAAAATTGAGCCACTCGCTTTTGCCAATTTTCTACGCCACAAGAAATTCACTATGATCGATGCTCTTTTTGACAGAGCGTTACCAATTTCCTGCAGGAAAGATCTGTGGATAAATCTTGGAAAACCGAGCAAAAAAATAATACCCACCGGTCACATTTCGTGGTTACCGTTCGAATATGCTATTGGGAAATATATTCTTCATCTCATGGGTTGTCTTACTCCAAGAAGAAAAAGACTTTTAAGAGAAAGAATAGCCCTTGAAGAAGAGATACTCAAGTGAATTATTTGATCAAAACTGAGAGCCCAATCAATCCTGGTCCGGTATGAGAAATCATCGACGGTGCGGCCTGATAGTTATAAACATCTTTTATAGAAAACTCTTCCAATAAATAATTTTTAATTTTGTTAACAAATGAAATGCTTTTATCATCTTTACTGCAAATTCCTATGCTGCAAAAATCAATTGTTTCACCCATTACAAAATCTTTAAACAAATTCAGAATTTTATCAATGGCTTTACTCATGCTTCTGGGTTTGGCAATGGATTTGTATTTTCCATCTTCCCCAACTGTAATAATAGGTTTAATACTTAATAATTCTCCAACAACACCGGCAACATTTCCGATTCTTCCACCGGCCCGTAAAAATTTTAAGGTTGGAATAACGAAGAAGACCTTTGATTTGTTTATGCTTTTTTTGATTTCTGAAACTATCTGATCAAAATTGAATCCCTTTTCAATTAATTTGGAGGCTTTTATTACCAGGTTTCCTGAACCTGTGGAAATATTTATCGAATCAATGATCTCAGCTTGAAAATCATCGTATTCTTCCATGAGTTCCCTTGAGACGAGGGAAAACAGATTATTTGTTCCGCTTAAAGCGCTTGAAATTGTTATTCCCAGTATTTTTTTATATCCTTTTTTATAGAGTTCAAGGAAAGAATCCTTTATTGTTTTATATGATGGGGTAGAAGTTTTGGGAAAATTGTTCTTCATGAATTCCAACACCTGTTCAGGACTAATCGATTTCCAATCCTGATAATTTTCATCTTTTATTTGAACATTCAATGGAATTTCCAGAATATTATCGTTTTCAAAAAAATCCCTTGGAACATCGGTTCCCGAGTCGCAAATAATACCTATCATGATAGCCTCCTGATTTATTTGGCAAAAATACCACCAATGATCGATTTTATCATAATAAAAATGTTATTTGTTTATTTTTTTTTATTAGTCAGAAAATATATTATAATATTTATTAATTGTGAATTGGAGCACGAAGTTATTTGAAAATATAATTTATTGAATAAAAATGGAGGAAATAATGATTTGTGAAAATATATTGCAGACGATCGGATGTACCCCGTTAGTCAAGATAAATAAATTGGTTCCCAAAGAGGAAATTGAGATATTTGCAAAATTAGAAGGATTCAATCCGTCCGGAAGTATTAAAGATAGAGTTGCTCTGAGAATGATCGAACAGGCGGAAGCGATCGGTGAATTAACGCATGACAAAGTTATAATAGAAGCGACTTCCGGTAATACAGGCATCGGAATAGCCATGGTCGGGGCCGTTAAAGGATACAGAGTGTTAATAGTCATGAGTGGGGCTGTTTCGGTTGAAAGAGTGAAGATGCTGAAATCCTTTGGAGCGGAAGTTATTTTAACTGATAAATCTCTGGGGACCGATGGGGCGATAAAAAAGGTCAATGAAATTGTATCGAAGAACCCCGATAAATATTTTTTGCCCGATCAGTTTTCGAATAGATATAATAAACTTGCCCATTATAAAACGACCGCAGAAGAGATCTGGAAAGATACGAACGGAAAAGTTACACATTTCGTTTCCGCCCTGGGAACTTCAGGCACTTTGATGGGTGTTGGGAAAGGTCTGAAGGAAAATAATCCGAATATAAAGATAATAGAAGCGCACCCGGTAAAGGGCCATTATATTCAGGGATTAAAAAATTTTGAAGAAGCAATAGTTCCCGATTTATACGATTCATCAATCGTTGATGAAAAAATAATGATCGAAAGCGAGGATGCCTTCGAAATGGCCAGGCAGATAGTTCTGAAAGAAGGTATTTTTGTGGGAATGAGCAGCGGAGCGGCAATGTATGCTTCGATTAAACTCGCTGAAAAGCTTAAAAAGGGAACGATAGTGACTATTTTTCCCGATAGAGGGGAAAAATATTTGAGCACATTGCTTTTTGAATAATCTGGAGATAAATTATGAATGTTAAAGATGCGCTGAAAAAGATGACATTATTTGAGAAAACGCAGTTGTGTTCAGGATTGAATTCATGGCAGACAAAATCGTTTCAAAGAATAGGAATAAAATCTATTTTTTTATCCGATGGGCCACATGGATTGAGAAAAATGAAAGATCCCGACGATTCCGGAATTGAAGGAAGTGAACCTGCCACTTGCTTCCCCACACCTTCCGCTCTGGCTTCATCGTGGAACGATGAATTGATTCATTCCGTGGGCGTTTCCATAGCCAAAGAGGCTGTTCATTATGGAGTTGATGTCTTACTTGGCCCGGGAGTCAATATAAAGAGAACGCCGCTCTGTGGAAGAAATTTTGAATATTATTCCGAAGATCCCTATTTATCTTCGGAAATGGCAATAAATTTCATAAGAGGGGTACAGGAAATGGGTGTGGGAACTTCTTTAAAGCACTTTGCATGTAATAATCAGGAGTATCACAGAATGTCGATGAGTGCACAGATCGATGAAAAGACCCTTTTTGAAACGTATCTTTATGCTTTCAGGAGAATTATAAAAAAGGCCAGCCCCTGGACCGTTATGTGTTCTTATAATAGAATCAACGGAATCTATTCCTCGGAAAATGTATTTCTATTGAAAGAAATTTTAAGAGAGAGCTGGAATTACAATGGAACGATAATTTCGGATTGGGGTGCCGTCTGGGATAGAGTGAAGAGTATAGAGGCCACTCTTGATTTGGAAATGCCCGGTCCATCACCGGTCAACGATAAAAAAATAATCGAAGAAATTGAAAGTGGAGAATTGAAAAAAGAAACTCTTGATTTTTCTGTTGAAAATATTTTGAATTTGATTGAAAAAACTAAAAATTTCAAACCGAATGAAAAAGTGGATTTTGAGAAAAATCATGAACTTGCGGTGAAAGCTGCCGTGGAAAGTATTGTGTTATTGAAAAATGAGAATGGTATATTACCTTTAAATCGTGCTGAGATAGGATCCATTGGAATAATAGGTTCTTTTGCCGAAAAACCCAGAATCCAGGGTCTGGGCAGCTCGCGTGTAAATCCAACCCATCTCAGAGCTCCCGTTGATTGTATTAAAGAGTATTTGAATGATGAAACGAAAGTGTATTATTCTAAAGGATATGCGGATGAAGATATTGTTGATGAAAATTTAATCGATGAGGCCCTTGAGATAGCCGGAAAGACCGATTTTGTACTGATCTTTGCCGGACTTCCCGAGTATATTGAATCTGAAGGATACGACAGGAATGACCTTGAATTACCCAGATCGCACAGTTATTTAATAGAAAAGGTATGCGAGGCGAATAGCAATTCCATAGTTGTTCTGAATAACGGGTCCGCAATAACGGGTAAAGAATGGATAGATAGTACACCAGGCTTGATTGAAGGATGGCTGGCCGGACAGGGATTTGGAGAGGCTATTACAAAGATATTATTCGGAGATGAAAATCCTTCCGGAAAACTTTCTGAAACATTTCCGGTCAAACTGGAAGATACACCGGCCTTTTTAAATTATCCCGGTGAAAATGACGAAGTTTTTTATGGCGAAGGGAATTTCGTCGGATACAAATATTATGATAAAAAAAAGATAAAACCCTTGTTTCCATTTGGATATGGAATGTCTTATTCAAAATTCAGATATGAAAATTGCAATCTAGATAAAACTGTATTGAGAAAGGGAGAAAAAATAAGCGTTGAAATAACTGTAAAAAATGAAAGTGAAATAGCCGGTAAAGAGATAATACAGGTGTACTTAAAACCTGTAAATTCGAAATACAACCTTCCGGAGAAGAGCTTAGGAGCGTATTCTAAATTATTTATTGAGGCCGATGAATCGAAGCGAGCGCTCATTGAAATCGATTATGATTCTTTTGAACATTACGATACAGCAATGAAAAAGTGGGTGATTTACCCCGGCGAATACGAAATATTAATAGGAAGCTCTTCAAGGGATATAAAATTCATAGAGAGGATCACTGTTTTTTCCGATATAGATAAGAAAGATTTAATCAATAAATTCAGTATCTTGAAAGAATGGCTGGAAATTCCTGATTATCGGGAAGTACTCGATGAATTCTTCGATCGATTTATAGGAATTGATAATGTTGAAGATTATTTGAATGGATTGGAAAATGAGTTCAGAAGAATGGTATTGGAGATGCCCCTCAAGACTGTTTTTTCTATGTTGATTAAGGATGTACCTGCGGAGGAAATGATAGATAAGCTTTTGATTGAGGTAAAAAGCAATGGTAAAACATAATTTTATGAATATTTAAATGTTATAATATTTTTGAAAAAATGAATAGGAGAATTTTTATGGATATAGGTATTTTTGGTTTGGGGCAATGTGGTAAGACAACGATTTTTTCTTTACTTACGGGTGTATCAACAGAAAATGAAGTTCATAGAAATGAATCTGTACACGGGATAGCAAAAATATATGATGAAAGAGTTGTTGAACTATCCAAAATTTTTAATCCTAAAAAGACTATTTTTGCCAATTTGTCTTTTATAGATATTCCCGCCTTTGATTTATCGTTGAACTCGAAAGAAAAAAATAAAATTTTTCAATTTATTCAAAATTCCGATGCGATTCTCATGATTTTAAGGGGATTTTCCGATGATTCGGTTGCTTGGGCCGAAGGAACGGGCAATGTGCTGGATCAGTTTGAGTTGATTAAATCTGAGTTTTTAATAAGAGACATTGAGGTTGTTGAAAATAGAATTGCCAGATTAGAGGAGAATAAAAAGAAGAAGAAACCGACCAAAGAAGAAGAAAGAGAAGAGGAATTGCTCAGGGACATATCGGTAGCATTTGAGAGCGAAAAATACATTTCGCAGATGGGACTTGACGGGAAAGATTTGAAAATTCTGGGGTCTTTAGCTTTGTTCACCGCAAAGCCAATAATTGTTGTTACAAATTTAGATGAAGATGAATTCACCGATAAAAATTATCCGAAGAGGGGTGAATTGATTGAAAAAGTCAGGGGAAACGGTTTTTCTTTTATAGAAATCTGTGGAAAGATGGAGAAAGAAATAAGTAATTTGGATGAAGAGGATAAAAAAATGTTTATGGAAGACCTCGGAATAAACGAAACAGGTATAGAAAGACTTTCGAAAGTTGTTTACGAACATATAGGACTGATATCATTTTTAACCGTGGGAGAAGATGAAGTCAGAGCCTGGACCATAGAGAAAGATCTTACCGCCAAAGAAGCAGCGGGTAAAATCCATAGTGATCTTGAAAAGCATTTTATAAAAGCGGAGAAAATCGCTTATGATGAATTCATGAAGTATAAAAATATGTCTGAAGCCAAGAAAGAAGGAGCGGTTAAAATAGTCGGAAAGGATGAAATAGTTTATGACGGAGACATCCTCCATATCAGGGCAAATGCCTGAAATTACGCTCTGTGACACCCATACTCATCTTTGGTATGATAAATTTGACCACGATCGCGACCGAATAATTGATGATATAAAGAGTGGAAAGATAAAATACATAATAGATGTTGGTACGAATTTATTCGATTCTGAAATGGCCTTAAATAATACTAAAAAAGCTGAAAATATTTTCGCCTCGGTTGGAATTCATCCACATGATTCTGAAGATGCTCCACCGGGATATCTGGAGATTTTGAAAGATTTTTTGTCTGACGACAAAGTCGTTGCAATAGGCGAAATCGGACTGGATTACTTCAGGAATCTTTCTCCCAGGGAAGTTCAAAAAAAGGTGTTTATAGAACAGATATCTTTGGCAAAAAAGTTGAAAAAACCGATAATAGTGCATATCAGGGATGCTTATGACGATGCATATCAAATATTGAAAGAATATTCCGGAGAAATAAAAGGGGTCATACACAGTTTTTCTTCCGATTATGAATATGCAGAGAAATTTATATCTCTCGGTTTCAAACTCGGTATAGGAGGACCCGTTACTTATAAAAAAAACGAGGAGTTAAGAGAAGTTGTGAAGAAAATTGATTTAAAGTATTTATTGTGTGAAACGGACTGTCCTTATTTACCGCCGGTTCCGTTTCGGGGAAAGCGGAACGAACCCGAATATGTTGAATACACTATATTGAAAATTTCTGAAATAAAGGATATTGATTCAAAGACGGTTTCGGAAATTTTGTGCAGTAACGGAAACAGTCTCTTCAATTTAAATCTGGAGGTTTGATTTGAATGGATAAAGTTGATGATTTTAACGATTATAGAGAAAAAATGAATAAAAGGATTTTAGAAGTCGGAGATCTTCAGACCAAGAGGTTTTTTTCTCTTGATAATAGTGTTTATAAAAGTGGAGAACTCGATGCGAAGACTAAAGAACTTTTGGGTCTGGTCGCTTCTATGGTTCTCAGATGTGATGATTGTGTCGGATATCATTTAATACAATCAAAAAAGATGAATACCAGCTACGCCGAATTAGTTGAAGCATTGAATATTGGCTTGATTGTCGGAGGATCTATAGTCATTCCTCATTATAGAAAAGCGATAGAATTTTTGGATGAGCTGGAAGAGAAGGAGACAAATGAGTAAATTATTTTTATTCGATGGAACCGCATTATTTTACCGTGCTTTTTACGGTATAGACATGAGATTGAGAAATTCTGAGGGAAACCCGACTAACGCACTTTACGGAGTTGCGAGAATGTTGAATTTGTTTTTAAAGCAGTGGGTGAAAGAATCCGATGGCTGTGTTTTTGCATTTGACAGAAAGGAAAAGACACATAGACATAAATTGTATAAAGAATACAAAGGCACCCGTAAACCCATGCCGGATGACTTGGTAAAACAACTTCCATACATTGAAGAGTTAGTGGAGTCCTTCGGTATAAGGTTTTTTTCCTTTCAAACACTCGAGGCGGATGATATAATCGCCACTCTTTCCAGAAGGTATTATGAGAATTTTGATAAGGTTTTAATAGTCAGCAATGATAAAGATCTTACTCAATTAGTGGATGAAAGGATAAATGTTTTAAGGTTTATGAAGGGTATTTCGAATCTGGAACTGGAGGATCGGGAAAAAATAAAAGAAAGAGTCGGGGTGTATCCGGAAAAAGTGGGAGAATTACTTTCGATATCCGGTGATGCTTCGGATAATATTCCCGGAATTAAGGGAATAGGATTAAAGACAGCTCAGAAATTATTGAATGAATATTCTTCAATTGAAGGAATTTATAAAAATATCAGGGAATTAACTCCAAAGCAACGACAGAAGTTCATCGACTGCAGGCCTGATCTTGAATTGTCGGAAAAGCTCGTAAAACTTGTGGAGGATTCAGATTTTGATCTGGAGCTTTCTGAAATAATTTACTCGGGAGTCAACAAAGAACTTATGAAGAAGGTTTTCACAAGATTTGAATTTACATCTCTGCTGGAAGAATATGGTCTGGATAAAATAGAAAAGAAAGAGCGTGAGGAAAAAAATTACACACTCATAAAAAATGAAATCGAATATGAAAATCTTATAGATGAATTGAAAGAGAGAAAAGAGTTTGCATTCGATCTGGAAACCACTTCTCTGGACCCTATCAGTGCGGAAATAGTGGGAATTTCGTTTTCTTATGAAGAAGATAATGGGTTTTACATTCCTGTTCTACACAGAGGTGAAGGATGGCAGATTGATGGAGATGAATTAATTGAAGATCTGAAAAAATTATTTTCGGATAAGAGTTTGAAATTATACGGACAAAATTTAAAATACGATTATTCGGTACTCGATAAATATGAAATTTATCCTCCTGTTCCGCAGGGAGATTCAATGATTGCTGCCTATCTTTTAGAACCCGATTCCAAAAAATTTAACATGGATTATCTGGCAAATAATTATTTGAGTTACTCCACTGTAAAATTTGAAGATTTGATGAAAGAACATGATTTAAAGGAAGATTTCAGAGGAGTGCCGATAGAAGAAGCGGCTTTTTATGGGGCGGAAGATTCCGATATTTCTTTGATCTTATGTAATTATTTTAAGAAAAAAATTGAAAAACTGGAGATGGAAAAGCTGTACGAAGATATAGAATTGGCATTGATTCCGGTACTGGTAAATATGGAGCTCAATGGCGTCTATATAGATACGGAAATATTGGAAGAACTTAAAGAAAAATACGATGAAATTTCCCAAAAAATACTATCGAAAATTTTTGAATTGGCCGGTAGGGAATTCAATCCGAATTCTCCATCGCAGGTCAGTAATATTCTTTTTGGTGATCTGGGAATAAATCCCCCAAAAAAGACTAAAAGTGGTGGTTATTCCACAAGTGCGTCGATTTTGGAGAAAATTAAGGATGAGCACGAGATAATAAGAGAAATTTTAAATTACAGAAAACATCAAAAGTTGATTTCAACTTATTTAGTGGCTTTGCCAAAGCTTGTGAATTCTGTTACCGGAAGAATTCACAGCAGTTATAACCAAACGGGAACAGGAACTGGAAGATTATCGAGCCATCATCCAAATATGCAAAATCTTCCCATCAGAGAAGAAGAGGGGAGAGAAATCAGAAAGGCGATAAAACCTCAGAAAAAGGGCTGGAAGATTGTAAGTGCGGATTATTCACAAATAGAACTGAGAATATTGGCCCATATATCCGGGGATAAAAATCTTATCGATGCCTTCAATAATAATAAAGATATTCACAGGATGACGGCGGCAAAATTATTCGGTGTAACGGAAGATGATGTTTCTTACGAGATGAGAAGAGTAGGTAAGATGGTCAACTTTTCAATTATTTACGGAATATCTCCCTACGGATTATCCAACAGAATAGATGTATCCAGGAAAGAAGCCAAGAGAATGATAGACAGCTATTTTTCAGCATATCCAAAAGTGGAAGAATTCATGCAATCCGTGAAAGACAGATCTAAAAAAGATAAGTACGTAAAAACTTTATTCAATCGAAGGAGATATATTCCACAATTAAGTTCGAAAAACAAAAATATTTTTCAGGAGGGTGAAAGAATAGCTATTAATACACCTATCCAGGGAACCGCAGCGGACATAATAAAACTGGCGATGATAAAAATACATGATGAAATAAAAAAGAATTCTTTAAAATCTTTGATGATAATGCAGGTACACGATGAATTGGTTTTTGAGTGTCCTGAAGACGAAATAGAAGAGATGCTTGAAATTATCGAAAGAGGAATGAGTGAAGTTATAAGGATGAAAGTCCCGTTGAAAATCGATGTTGAAACGGGAGATTGTTGGTGTTAATATAAAAAGGGAGTTTTATGGATTATAAGTTTGATTTTAAAGGTTTTAAAAAAATCAATCTGGTCTTTGAATTTGGTATATGCATAATTTCCAATATTTTTGTAGGATACGTTCTGGGATTATTTTTTAGATGGATATTTAATTTCGATAAAGCTTGGCTTGCCTTATTCATAATTCTGGGATTGATTTCAGGATTTTATAGTGGAATTAAGTTGCTTTTGCACCATGCAAAAAAAATAGAGGAAGAAGAGAAAAAAGAAAATGAAAAAAGAAACGATAATTAAACTGTCTTCTTATATCTTTTTTGTTGCATTGATAGAATTTTTTTTATTCCTTATTTTTGATTTTAAAATTTCTCTTGGAATCGTTTACGGCACAATTTTCTCAGTTATCAACATGCTTTTGTTGATTGAGGATATAAAAAGATCGGTCAGGAAGAAAATTTATTCAAGAAGGGGTTATTTTTTAAGATATGTTTTGAATATTTTTTGTGTTGGCAGTGCGGCGTTTTTTGGTATATACTATTTTATTGGAGCAGCAGTTGGCTTGTTCAACTTAAAGATAGCTATTTTGATTTTTGGGAGATGGTTAGGTGAAGATGAATTTAACAAAGGGAGATAAAATATTTTTAATACTGATTTTAATTGGTTACGTGATAGGATTTATTCTTGTTGCCGTAACGGGTTTTAGTTTTTCTTTAGAAGGTGTTGGCAACAGATGGATAATTTATCCCTTTGGACAGAGTTTACCCGGATTGAATCCTCTTACCATCATTATGACGGTTGCTATTATTGCCGGAGTGATGATTTTTATGTCTTCAGTAAAGGTTTTTAAAATTGTTCCCGGAAAAAGGCAATCTTTAATAGAGATAATATTGGAATACGTTTATAATTTATGTAAAGAGGCGATAAGTGTTAAGAGATTTATAAAACCCACCTTTACTATAGCCGTGGCCCTGTTTATTTTTATTTTAATTTCCAATCTTATGACAGCTTTCCCTGGCTTGAATGCCGTGGCAGATTCAAATGGAAATCTTATAAAATTGACATTATTCCAGGATACGTGGTATTCTCCAACTTCTGATCTGAATACAAATGGTATATATGCAGTATTCGTGCTTGTAGTAAGTCACGTTTTTGCTATAAAAGCGAAGGGAGTGAAAAAGTGGGCGAAGACTTTTTTTGAACCTACTCCGATAATGTTTCCCATGAATTTTATCAGTGAAATAGCGAAACCTATTTCTCATTCATTGAGATTGTTTGGAAATATCATGGGTGGAGGAATATTGGTTTTGATTATCAGCTATTTACTGAAGTATTTTGTTCTTCCCGCATTTTTATGGGGGTTTTTTGGTTTGTTTATAGGATTTATACAGGCAATGGTATTTACTTTGTTGGCAATAGCATATATTGGTTCAGTAATAGAATAAATTAGGAGGTTTGATTAAATGGATTTATCATTAGCAGATGCATTGGTAGCGTTAGGAAAATATATTGGTGCAGGTTTGGCTATGGGTATCGGAGCTATCGGTCCTGGTGTTGGAGAAGGTAACATAGGTGCCCACGCTATGGATGCTATGGCAAGACAACCTGAAATGGCCGGAAGTTTGCAGACAAAAATGCTTTTGGCTATGGCTGTTACAGAATCTACAGGTTTATATTCTTTAGTTATAGCTTTTATGATTTTGTTGGTAGCTTGATTTTTTTCTTTGTGATGAAGAGAAGGGATATTATTGATAGTACTGAATTATTTTGTTCCATTTTTTAAATTGTTGAGTTTTTTCTATTAATGTGGTTACTTTAAATGGTCGGAAACTTGCAAACCAGAACGTTTTTGGCTATGATGATTTTAAAGGCGACTGGATTTTGTCCTTCGGACTATCCCGTTGGTAACTGGTTTTTTTACCCTAAAAGGGGGAGATACTGTTGATAGAACTGAATTTTACATCTCTTTTTCAATTGTTGAGTCTTCTGTTATTGATGTGGTTTCTTTACAAATTTGTTTTTCCAAAGTTTTTTGAAGTAATGGAGAAAAGAAAGAAGAAGATATTGGATGATTTGAAAGAAGCGGAAGACAAAAGAAGAGATGCCGATGAAATGAATGAAAAAGTTAAGAAAGAGTTATTGAATTCCAGGGAAAGAGCCCAGGAAATAATAAATAATGCAAAGGTCAAAGCGGATGAGATAGTAAAAGAAGCGACCGATAAAGCCCAGGAAGAATCACAAAAAATTATTGTGAATGCGGAAGAAAATGCAAAAAGAGAAAAAGAAAAGGTTTTGGCAGAGTTACAGAATACGGTTGTTTCGCTTGCGATTGAACTGGTGACAAAGTTTTTAAAAACGGAAATGGATAAAAACGCAAAAGAGCAATATATGAAGAGAATGTTGGCAAAGCTGGAGGAAAGTAAGAAATGATTCCTCAGAGAATTTCTTATCGATATGCTAAAGCTCTTTACGATGTATCGGTCGATAAAAACAGAAAAAAAATGAGCGATACTTTGAAGTTGGTTTTGGATTTGTTTAACAATAAAGAATTGAAGCAGTATATTTTAGATCCCACTCTTTCTCTTGAGGAAACCCTGAATATAATAAAATACTTTGTTCCGGATTTGAAAGGACTTTCCGAAAGGTTCATAACATTACTCATTGAGAAAAGAAGATTGAATATCCTGAAAGATGTTTTGTTTCAATTTGAGGATATTGTTTTACTAAACGATAGAAAAGTATTTGTAAAAGTAGAAACGGCTGAAAAAATTAAAGATGAAGAATTAAAATTTATCGAAAATATGGTGAGAGAAGACACCGGTCTTGAGCCCAATGTTGATATAGTGGTCAACGATGAATTAATTGCCGGTGCGATAGTAAAATATGAAGGTAAAATCATAGATATGAGTTTGGCAGGAAGAATAAACAGAATTAAACAGGAGATTAAATAACCTCTATGGGGGTGATACAGTGAATATAAAGCCATCAGAAATATCTAAAATAATAGAAACCCAGTTGAAAGCATCTGATCAGGAGATAGATTACTTTGAATCTGGAAAAGTTATGGAAGTTGGCGATGGAATAGCAAGAGTTTATGGTTTAAATGGAGTTATGGCCAATGAATTGGTGAAGTTTAACAACGGTGTTTATGGTTTAGCTATGAATCTTGACGAGGACAATGTCGGAGTAATCATCTTAGGAGAATATTTTGACATAAAAGAAGGCGATTTGGTTAAACGAACGAAGAGGATAATCCAGGTTCCGGTTGGCGAAAAACTTCTTGGAAGAGTTGTTAATCCTCTCGGGATGCCTATAGATGGAAAAGAAAAAATTAGCACTGATAAATACAGGCCTATTGAATTTAAAGCCCCGGGCGTAGTAGAAAGAAAACCGGTTGATACGCCTCTTCAAACGGGAATATTGGCTATTGATTCAATGATTCCAATTGGTAAAGGACAGAGAGAACTTATAATTGGGGATAGGCAGATAGGAAAAACTGCGATAGGAATTGATACAATAATTAACCAGAAAGGAAAGGGAGTTTATTGTATATATGTTTCTATTGGGCAGAAATCTTCCGCACTGGCGAGGATAATTAATAAATTGGAAAGCTTCGGCGCGATGGAATATACAACGATCGTGTTTGCCTCCGCGAGTGACCCCGCCTCATTTTCGTATTTGGCACCGTATGCAGGTGCGGCCATGGGAGAATATTTCATGTTTAATGGGATGGACTCTCTCGTCATATACGATGATTTATCCAAACAGGCGGTTGCATACAGAGAGCTTTCCCTGTTATTGAAAAGGCCACCGGGAAGAGAGGCATATCCGGGTGATGTTTTTTATCTCCATTCAAGATTACTTGAAAGAGCGGCAAGATTGAATGAGCAAAACGGTGGAGGTTCGATGACAGCTTTGCCGATAATTGAGACACTTGCAAATGATTTAAGTGCGTACATTCCCACGAATGTCATTTCTATAACCGATGGGCAAATATATCTTGATACCAACCTTTTTTATGGGGGTACTAGACCTGCAATAAGTGTTGGACTATCGGTTTCAAGAGTCGGTGGTTCTGCGCAGATAAAAGCGATGAAAAAAGTTGCAGGAAAACTCAGGTTACAATTGGCTCAATATAGAGATTTGCAGTCTTTTGCCCAGTTTTCTTCAGATCTTGATGCATCTACAAAAAGACAACTTGTCAGAGGAGAGAAATTGAGTGAACTTTTAAAACAACCTCAATATTCTCCGATTCCTGTAGAAGAACAGGTATTGATTGTATACTTGGGAATGCAGGGATTGCTCGATGAGATCGATACGGATAAGGTCAAGGATTTTTCGGTTTTTTTCATCGATTATGTTAAGAACAATAAAAAGGATTTATTAGAAGAAATTCAAAAAACGAAAGATTTATCTGAGGCTGCTGAAAAAGATATTAAAAAACTGGCAGAAGCGGCAAGAAAAGAATTCATAGCTTGAAAGGATATCAGTTAAATGAGTAGAGGATTGTTGAGAACACTAAAAAAGAGAATAGATTCAACTTATTCAACTATGAAAATCACCCGAGCTATGGAAATGGTTGCCAGAGCCAAATTAAGTAAAATCAGATATGGTCTTGATCCAATAATTGAATATGAAAAAGAGTTGAAAAAATCTATAAATTATTTGCATAAAAAAGTTTTTCTCGGTGAAAAAACCAAAACAGAAGAGAATTTCTTGATAGTTGTATCGACAGATATGGGCCTGTGTGGAGGCTTTAACAGTGAATTATTCAGAAAGGTTAATAGAGAATTATCTGAAAAGAAAATAGCCGGGATTATTTCTGTGGGATTAAAAGCGGAGAATTATTTCAAAAATTCGAAATTGGTGAGAAATTCATTCAGTAAATTTTTCGATGTCCCAACCCCTGATGATGCGGAAATAATAATTAACACCTTTTATGAAGATAAAGATAAGGATAAAAAGGATTATGGTTTGTTGGTTGCATATAACGAATTTAAAAATCCCCTGGTTCAGGTTCCTACAATTCAGAGGATTTTGCCGTATGATATAGATGATTCAGAACTTCCGGATGATGTGTACGATTTTGAACCATATCCCGAGAAATTATTTGAAGATCTCGAGAAAAACTGGATAATTTCTAAAGTATTATTATCTCTTTTTGAATCTAAATATGGGGAATTATACGCAAGGCAGAATTCGATGAAAACAGCCACCGATAATGCAAAAGATTTAATTGATTCTTTAACGTTATTGAAGAATAAAGTCAGACAGAGTAATATAACTCAGGAAATAACGGAAGTTGTTAGTGGTGCAAATGCACTTAAGTCTTGATTAGGAGGGGTATTACAATGGCAAAGGAAAAAAACAAAAAAAATACAGGTAAAATATCTGCTGTTGTAGGACCAATTGTAGATGTATCTTTTAAAGATGGTCAATTACCGGATATTTTAAATGCTTTAAAAGTTAATAATAAATCTACAGATAAAGAGTTAACTTTGGAAGTTGCTCAATTAATTGGTGATGATATAGTTAGAGCGATCGCTCTTGATTCAACAGATGGATTGGTAAGAGGACAGGAAGTTGAAGATACGGGAAAACAAATTTCGGTTCCTGTCGGAGAAGAGGTATTAGGAAGAATTTTTAATCTTTTGGGAGATCCAATAGATGGCGAAGGATCTGTGAAGACCAAGGAAAGATGGCAGATTCATCGTGAACCACCAGAACTGGACGATCAGACTATAGATATTGAAATACTTGAAACAGGAATAAAAGTTATCGATCTTCTAGCGCCTTTTAATAAAGGTGGAAAGATTGGGTTTTTTGGTGGCGCGGGAGTTGGAAAAACAGTTCTCGTTATGGAATTGATAAGAAATATTGCCATCGAACAGAAGGGATTATCTATATTTGCCGGAGTTGGAGAAAGAACCAGAGAAGGTAATGATCTTTGGCTGGATATGCAGAATGCGGGTGTACTGGACAAAACGGCCTTGGTATTTGGTCAGATGAATGAACCCCCGGGAGCCAGATTGAGAATTCCTTTAACGGCGATAACCATGGCTGAATATTTTAGAGATGTACAGAAAAAAGATATGCTCGTGTTTATTGATAACATTTTTAGATTCGTTCAGGCTGGGTCAGAGGTTTCTGCCTTGCTTGGAAGAATGCCTTCGGCGGTTGGTTATCAACCTACACTGGCAACAGAGATGGGACACTTACAGGAAAGGATAACGTCGACAAAAAACGGATCCATTACTTCCGTTCAGGCTATTTATGTTCCCGCAGATGATAACACCGATCCCGCTCCTGCCACAACATTCAGTCATCTGGACGCGGTAATAAATTTATCCAGGGCTATTTCAGAACAGGGATTATATCCTGCAGTTGATCCGCTCGATTCAAACTCGAAAAATTTGGATCCTGAAATTGTAGGAAAAAATCATTATGAAGTTGCCAGAAGTGTCCAGGAAATTTTGCAACGATATAAAAATCTTCAGGATATAATAGCCATTTTAGGTATGGAAGAGCTATCTGAAGAAGATAAATTAACAGTTCAAAGGGCAAGAAAAATTCAGAGGTTTTTAACTCAACCTTTCTTTGTTGCAGAAAAATTCAGTAACTACGCTGGAAAATATGTTACTGTAGAGGATACGGTTAAAGGATTCAAAGGGATCATAGATGGTGAATATGATAACATTCCTGAACAGGCATTTATGATGGTTGGTACCATAGAAGAAGTCCTGGAGAATGCTGAAAAGCTTGAAAAAGAAGGTTAATATATATGAGCATAAACCTGGAGATTATTACTCCGTTTGGAATAAAGTGGAAAGGTGAAGCGGAATATATAAATTTTCGTTCCACAGAGGGTGATATTGGTTTTCTGCCCGAAAGAGCACCGGCTATTATGGAATTACAAATCGCTGTTGCTGCTGTAAAAACCAAAGAAAAAACCGAGAAGTTTTTGGTTCATGGAGGTTTTATTTTCAATACCAGAGAAAAAACGAGTATTGTTTCTCCTGCAGTTGAAGAAGCTTCTTCGATAAATATTGCGAGGTCCCAGGCTAGAATAAAGAAGATAGAAGATACACTCACATTGGAAAAGGATATTCGGGAAGCTGAAAGACTTAAAAATAAATTGGAAAGACACCTGATGAGAGTTAAAGTTGGGGAAGAAAATGAAAAGGAAGGTTAATCCTTCCTTTTTTTAATAAATTTCTGTTTTAATATAAAATTCTCAATCCATAATAATTAAAATTATATTTATTTTCATTTTTATGCCGGTTTAATAAGAAAAATTATACAGCGGTGGATATTATTCTTTTTTAAAAGAGCATATTTCCTCCCTATTTTGATGTATATAGAAGTTTGTAAATTTCTCCATTTTCAAGATTTATAAAGATAAATTTTGTTTAAAAAGTATGATAACTGTGTAATAAAAAGAATACTCTATGTAATCAATAATAAAGAAGTTTAATCATGAATAAATGTATTAAATCAAATTTTGTATTTGAAATAAATCTCTATATAATGGAAGCGGTTCCATTATTTTTGTGAATATGAGGATTTTTTTATGGAAAAGAAATCTGTAACTATTAAAGACGTTGCAAAAAAAGCTGGCGTCGGTGTTGGTACCGTTTCCAGAGTTTTGAACAATGGAATAGTAAAAGATGAAACTAAAAAACGAGTACAAAATGCCATAATTAAACTCGGTTATAAACCCAATTTTTATGCTCAACAATTAGCAGGGGGAAAATCGAGAAGAATTCTTGTTTACATTCCGGAAGTTAAAACAGAATTTCACTGGAGGCTGCTCGATGGATTTGACAGATATCTGGATAAAAAAGAATATTTTTCAATTGTTTTTCCTTTGACGGATTTTAAAAGGCTTGAGAACATGAGAAAAACTCCATATACAATGGGTGGTGTGGATGGAAAAGCTTTGTTTACAATTTCTCCGGAGATTTTTAGTGATGAATTTCTTACCGAAGAGCCGTTAGTTTTAATAGAAAATGAAAGCAAAAAATGTAACAGTGTTACCGTTGATAATATAAGAGGCGGAGAAATAGCTGCTGAGTTACTTGTGGAAAATAACGTTTCCGATTATATTTTTTTATATTCCGATGTAGATAATAAAATAATAAAAAACAATCACATTGAAGAGAGAAAAGAAGGATTTTTGAATTTTTTGAAGAATAATAAAATAGAAATTCCGAACAAAAATATAATTTACAGTAATTATTTACTCGGAATATCATACAATAAGATAATTGAAATTTTTGATAAATATAAAAAACCCGGTTTTTTTGCTTCGACTGACAATTTTGCATTGATTGTTTTAGAAGTTGCATCTACTATAAATAAAGTTCCGGGTAAAGATTTTTTCATAGTCGGGTTTGATAACCAAATATGGACAGAAAAAATTGGGTTAACTACCATCGAACAACCGATTGAGGAGATGGGACAAACAGCAGCAAAGTTACTGATAGAAGTGATTGAAGATGAAACGAGGCCGATAAAAAATATAAAGTTCAGTCCCAAGTTGATAAGGAGAAAGTCAGCATAAATTATGAAGAAAGTCGGGTGATTTTGTGAAAAAAAGAGTTCCTCGAAGTAATTTGGAAAAAAGGGAACAGAGGTTGGCTCTGAAATTATTATTGCCTGCATTTGTTGTTTTGGCATTGGTAGCTATTTACCCTTTAGGCGATGTTTTATTCACAAGCTTCACTGATAGAGAATTTGCGGGTGGTGAGGAAGTAAAAACAAATTTTATAGGATTTGAAAATTATGCCAATCTTTTGGGTATTACAATAGTAGAATTACCACCTGTTCTTGATGAAAATGAAAATCAGGTTATAAATGAGAAGACCGGTGAACCTGAATTTGAAAGAGCGGTAAAAGTTTTGCCAAGGGATCCGCATAGATACAAAGAATTATTTCAATATAACTGGTTTGGAAAAAGATATGTTGTAGGGGCCAGAGATCCGGTTTTTTTGAAATCGGTCGGTAATACTTTAATATTTTCTCTTTTCTCTGTTTTTATTGAAACGATTTTAGGTATCTTTATCGCTCTGGTTGTAAACAGCAACTTCAAGGGCAGGGGTGCATTGAGAACAACCATGCTCGTGCCGTGGGCGGTAATCACAGTTGTTTCTGCGAGAATATGGGAATATATGCTGAATCCTGGAACCTCCGGTTTTTTCAATATGGTTTTGTTCAGACTTGGAATATCGGATGGTCAAATATCGTTTTTAACCGATCCATCCTGGCAGATGCCCTCAATGATCATGGTGGATGTCTGGAAAACCACGCCATTTATGGCCTTGTTGATTCTTGCAGGGTTACAATTGATACCTAAAGATTTATATGAAGCAGCACAAGTTGATGGTGCGAGTGGAATCAAAAGATTTTTTAGAATCACCTTGCCTCTTTTGAAACCTACAATTGCGGTTGCCTTAGTATTCAGAACACTCGATGCTTTGAGAGTATTCGATGTATTTCAGGTTCTGCTTGGGAAAAAAATGTATTCGATGGCTTCATACAATTATACTCAGCTTATAAATTACAGGCAGATGGGGTATTCTTCTGCCGTAGGTATAATTATATTTATTTTTATTGCCATTTTTGCCGTAATTTATATTAGGATGATGGGAGTTGATTCGAAATGAACAAAAGATCTAAAAAAGTCATCTCAAAAACAGTTTTTTATATAATAATTGTCGTGATATTTGTGTATATGCTGTTTCCATTTTACTGGGCTCTGAACTCTTCTTTTAAAAGTGAAAATCAGTTGATGCAGACACCGGCGACCTTCATCCCAAGAGATACAGATGGAAATGTATCCTTTTATTTTGAGAATTATAAGGCAATTTTTAGAAACAACACTTTTGTTATAAGTATTTTGAATAGTACACTCGTTGCGGGGTTAACAACGATTATTGCATTGCTGATTGGATCATTTGCAGCGTTTGCCTTAGGAAAACTCAGATTTAAAGGTAAAAAAATAACACTTTACCTGATTTTAGCCATGACGATGTTTCCACAGGTAACGGTTTTATCGGGATTATATGCGATGATTACAACTTTGGGGTTGAGTGCCAGGCCGAGTATGATAATCACATATCTGATATTTACTTTACCATTTACAACATGGGTTTTGACAAGCTTTTTTAAGGAATTGCCGGTTGAAATAATGCAATCGGCACAGGTAGATGGGGCGACTCCATTTCAAACTTTTTATATGATTTTATTACCATTAACCGCACCAGCACTGGTTACAACCGGGTTACTATCTTTCATTGCAGCCTGGAATGAATATTTGTTTGCTCTTACATTTACTTCCGTTGAACCTGCTGCAAGAACTATTCCAGTTGCAATAGCGCTATTCTCGGGACAGATTGCGAGACAGGAACCTTTTGGTGAAATAATGGCTGCGGCTATAACGGTCACAATACCTGTAGTTGTATTGGTTTTGATTTTCCAGAGAAAAATAGTTGCCGGTTTAACTGCAGGGGCAGTAAAGGGTTAAGAATAGGGTATTTACCCAAATTTTAAAGGAGGTTTAAAAAATGAAAAAAACACTTTTTGTATTGTTATTAACAGTATTATTTGCAACGTTTGCTTTGGCTGAAACGGTTATTACTGTGGCAGCAGGTGCAGTGGGACAGGAATTAGAATTGGCGAAAGATGCGGCGGCTAAATATATGGATATGCACCCTGGAGTAACAGTAAATGTTTTAGAAACCCCAGATCTTGCTACTGACAGACTGGGACTCTATCTACAATTCTTTGAAGCAGAAAGCCCTGAAGTCGACGTTTATATGATTGACACTATCTGGCCAGGGGATTTAGCGGCACATTTAGTAGATCTCTATCAATTTGATGGCGTAAAGGAATTAGTTGATACGATGTTTCCGGCAATGGTAGAAAATGATACAGTTGATGGAAAATTGGTCGCGATTCCCTGGTTTACAGATGCAGGATTGTTGTATTACAGAAAGGATTTGCTTGAAAAATATGGCTTGGAAGTTCCAAAGACATGGGATGATTTAGAAAATGCTGCAAAAATTATAATGGACGGAGAGAAAAAAGACAATCCGGACTTCTGGGGATTTGTCTGGCAGGGTGATGCATATGAAGGATTAACCTGTGATGCCTTAGAATGGATTGTATCAAATGGTGGAGGAACGATCATAAGCACGGATAAAGAAATTACTATAGCCAATGAAAAAGCTGCAGAAATAATTGATAAAGCAGCAGGATGGGTCGGAACAATTTCCCCGAATGGAGTTGTAGGTATGCCTGAAGAAGGCGCTAGAGCTGTATGGCAGGCCGGAAATGCTGTATTTATGAGAAACTGGCCCTATGCATACTCTTTGAGTAACGCAGAAGACAGTGCGGTTGCTGGAAAATTCGGTGTTTCACCATTACCGGCAGGGGATTCCGGACGTGGAGCAGCGGCATTGGGAGGCTGGCAATTAGCGGTAAGTAAATACAGTGAAAATCCTGAAATTGCAGTGGATGTGGCTCTTTATTTAGCCGGATATGAATCACAGAAAAACAGGGCCATAGTGGGCTCGCTTAATCCAACTATAGAAGCACTCTACCAGGATCCTGAAGTTCTGGAGGCAACACCAATATTTGGAGAATTATATGATGTTTTTGTAAATGCAGTACCAAGGCCTTCAACAGTTTCGGCACCAAATTATAATGAAGTATCCACGGCATTCTTCCAGGCAGTCCACAGCGTATTAACAGGTGTTGAAACCGATACGATGGCTGCATTGGAAGAATTGGCATTAGATTTAGAAGATATAACTGGGTTTGAGATAATTTGGTAATTTAGTGTTTGTTTCACGTGAGCCAGCGTATGCTGGCTCTTTTTTTTGTGAAGTTCTTAAGTAAAAAAATATAAAAATAATTGAATTTTTTCATTTGAATTGGCTCTTTTAGTAAAACCGAGAGAGGATCTCAAAAGCCAGCCATCATAAAGATAAGTATTCAGAGAGGGTAAAGCATTATTGGATATTTCTTCCATTCTTCTTATCATTTCCTTCTTTTCCATACTTCTATTATAAAATAAAAAAAGGAGCTTTACGCTCCTTCTCATAAAAGGAAATCCTGGGCAATACCTACTCTTGCATAGGGCCTCCCTATACTACCATCGGCCTGTAGGTGCTTGACTGCCGGGTTCGGGATGGATCCGGGTATTTCCACCTGCAGTATCGTCACCCAGGATTTCTCACTCATATGTACATATATAGGTATAGGAATCGGTTTATTTGTACTGGTCGTCTCTACATATCACTATGCTTACATCTCCAGCCTATATACGTCCTCTTCTCGAACGTTCATGAGAA
>JASGMR010000025.1 GCA_030156385.1 Kosmotogales bacterium | reverse complement strand
AAGATTTTTTAGAAATGTTGATTTATACTCCACTTGCCGGTGGAAAGAGATTGAGACCTTTCATTATATTCTCGCTAGGAAAAGAGCTTGGAATAGAACAGGAAATCTTAGAGAGAGTCGGATTTGCAGTTGAGATTTTTCATTCCGGTAGTCTCATACATGATGATCTGCCAAGTATTGATGATGATAGGCTTAGAAGAGGTAAAAAAACTCACCATGTAAGATTCGGAGAAGATAATGCTATATTGACAGGTGATTATTCGATGTTGCTGCCGGTTAAAATACTTAATTCTTTACCTGTAAATCCGGAAATTTCTAAAAAAATTGTGGCTTTATGGATCGATTGTAGCTTAGATGTTGTTCTTGGAGAATATTTGGATGTAAAAATGGATAAAGTTCCAAATAAAGAACTGCTGAACGATATTTATATATTGAAAACCGCGGCACTTTTTAAGTTTTGTTTTGCGGTTCCCTTTATTTTAAAGAATCAAAAATATGATGAACCCGAAGAAATTGGAACAGATTTCGGTATTTCTTTTCAACTTTTAGATGATATAAAGGATGAAATTTCTTCAAGTGAAGTACTTGGTAAAACTCCTGGCAAAGACAAAAAACAGAACAAGCTGACTATTTTGAAATTTATCTCTTTAAATGAAGCCAAAAAAACCGCGAAGGAAATTTATTTCAATTCATTGAAAAGGTTATCAATTTTAGGTTTAAAAGAAACTTCTCAAGAGCTTCGTTCTATATTTGATTTAATAAAAATATCATAAAAAAAGTTTACTCAGTATATTGGAAGGTTGAATTTTCTTGAGGAGCATTGAAACAGATTTGTATCTCTTTTCGGGGATTTGATCCATAGATTTTTTGATAATATTCCTCGTTTTATGATCTCCGTATGGAAAATTCAGATTGAACATCATTTTTCTCTCTTCATAAGATAATGGATGGGTCCCACTCAACATAAAAAATAACACTCCCCCCAGAGAATAAATATCTGAGGAAGGGGTCAAGTAACTGTCCGCAAGGAATTTTTCTGGAGGACTGTATCTTTTCGAAATGATATTGATCTTGAAAAAGGAACCTTTTTTAAAGCTTCCACCAAAATCGATAATTTTTATTTTCTCATCTTCTTCATTTATAATAATATTTTCCGGTTTTATATCTCCATGTAGATAACCCTGGTCATGAATAGCCTCAATGCCTTTACAGATTTCGATAAAAATGGCAAGTGCCTTTTTTGTATCCAGTGGTCCGTATTTTTTTACATATTTTTCCAGTTGAATTCCGTCTACATATTCCATAACATAATAACCGGTTTTGTTCTCTCTAAAATAACTGTAAACTTTTACAACATTTTCCTGTTCAATTGAAAGTAAAATTTTTGCCTCATTCAAAAAACTGATCAGTCTGCTTTCAAATGCAGAACTAGTCATATTGGATGGTATGACTAAATCCTTTTCAAGTCGTGAATAACCTCTGGGAAAGAATTCTTTAATAGCATACTTATTTTCCGTATCCAAGTCGGATGCCAAGTAGGTTATTCCAAAACCTCCCTGTCCCAGAACGCCAATTATTTTATATTTATTGTTCAATACTGTGCCCACAGGCAATTCTCTGTACATAAAAGCAGCCTCTGTCATGCGTTTTAATAATGCAATGTAGTGCCAAAATAAATCGTCGTTTTTAAAATTTAATTATTAAAATTATAGCAAATAATATAAAAAAGATAAAAACCTTTTTAACGAAACAATAAAGAACAAAAAAGTGAAATGGATTGGATTTCAATACGAAGGAATTATTTTAATTATTTTCACGTGAGATTTCAAAGGAATCAACCGATCTCTGGTATATATTTCTCCGTCAACTATCGCTATGGCCGAATCGGTTAAGATATTTTTTCTTCTGAATAGTTGTTTAACGGTTATTTTTTCATTAATTATTGATGTTTTTCCGTCTATTTCCAGTATCATTTTTTTAATGTGGAATAAACCGCTAAAGCTATTGAATTTAATTTGGATTTCTCTTCATCGGCTCTGGAAGTTAAGACAATCGGTGCTCTGGATCCTAATATTACTCCTGCTATCGTTCCTTTTGAAAGATATATTGCAGATTTTCCAAGAAAATTTCCGGAATTTATGTCAGGTACAATCAGCAAATCTGCTTTTCCAGCAACTTTGCTTTTTATTTTTTTTATTTCGGCCGCTTTTTCATTTATTGCGTTGTCTATTCCGAGCGGCCCATCTATCGTACAATTTTTTATTTGACCTCTTTGATTCATTTTGGATAATATCGCTGCATCGATCGTTGACTCTATCGCATCGTTCACGACTTCAACTGCTGAAATAACGGCGACATTTGGATTTGCGTATCCAAGATCATTTAAAAATTCAACGCTATTTTTTATTATTTCAATTTTTTCACTTAAATTTGGTTTTATTACCATCCCACCGTCCGCAACGAATAATAATCTGTCTATTCCGGGAATCTCCATTGCACAAATATGCGAAAGAAGTTTGTTCTTTCTGAGTCCCCAATCTTTATTTAAGACCGCTTTCAAAAGAATGGAGGTTTTTATCAGTCCTTTCATCAATATGTTTCCCTTTCCGGAATTAACTAATTTTACACCGATTTCAACAGCGGATTCGGGTGTTTTTGAATCGATTATCTCGAAATTAATTTGTAATTCTTCACAGTATTTTTTTGTGATTTCTTTATTTCCCACCAATATTGCGTCGGCAATTCCTATTTTCTCCGCTTTTTTGAGAGAGATCAGGGCCTCTCTATCTTCAGATCCTACCAGAACTATTTTCTTTTTCTCTGAATCAATAATTTTTTCTTTAAAAAATTCAAAATTTTTAATCATTTTTGATTCCCCTTTAACTTTTTTTCCCAGTTTATCTCTGCAATAGATTTTTGAAGATATAATGGTTTTATTTCAAAAGCGTTTGTGAAGTATCCCCTTTTATGATATTCTTCCATTACTTCATAAAAATTTTTTATACTTGTTTTATCACATAATTCTATTTTGTAGTCGTTGAAATCATCACTATTTTTTTCATCATCCAATAAAATTTCTGTATGAGCGGGAATTAATTCATATATTTCCTTCAGTGAATTATATTCAGTTTTGCTGAATAATAAATTTTTTTTCCAGTAATAATAATTTTTTCGTCCCTTTCTGAAGATATATTTGTCATTCCCCCTGTTATAGCCGAACAAATCGAGTGAGTTGAAAGGTAAAATTTTTACATTATTGCTGTAACTCAACCCTTTTACCAGGGAAATACCAATTCTGAGCCCGGTTAATGAACCGGGACCGGAAGAAATACCTATGAAATCGAGTTCTTTTATTTCCAAATCGGAATAATCTAAAATATTTTTGATTATCACAGGCAATTTCGAACCATAATCGTGTCCATCCTCCAGGATTATTGAAGATTTAATATTATCATTTTCAGCTATCACGTATAATTTTTTTGATGAAGAATCAAAAGATAAGAATTTCATATAGATTAACCTATGTTTTTAAAGCCTTCTCCGAAGACTTCGGAGTTATTTACGATGATCATGAAAGCTTTTTTATCTTCATTTTTTACGATTCTTCTGATTTGAGAGATTTCCCTTCTCCTTACAGAAACCATTAAAACGGGCTTTTTTAAGTTCGTGTAGGCACCTGTGGCATCAAAAATTGTTGCTCCCCTTTCCATCTGTTCCATAATTATATTTTTTATCGATTCGAGCTTTTCACTTATTATAAAAGCGGTTCGAGTGGTCCCCACACCTTCCAGGATTGCATCAATCATTTTGCTCGTCGTGAAGATCGTTATAATTCCGTACATCGCTACGAAGGGACCAAATATTATTATCGCCAGAGCGGTTATGATTGAATCTGTAAGAAGCAGGCCCGAGCCAGTTGATATGTGCAGATATTTATTGATTATCATTGCAACAATATCCGTTCCACCAGTTGAAGCGCCCCTCCACATGACAATACCCATTCCCGCACCTGCAATTACGCCGGAATATAAAGCTATCAGAAGATAGTCAGCTGTACTGAGTTGACAATGAAAAGCGGGGAAACCAATCCCTTGAAGAAATTCAATCAATAAAGACAAAATTACCGCACTGTAAATTGATTTTATACCAAATCCTATTCCAAGCAATAAAAATCCCAGTAGAAACAGAATGACATTATAAAATAACATCTGAAAGCCGACTGTCAGGCCAACCGTTCTATAAACAATGATCGCCAGACCACTCACTCCACCCGCAATTATATTATTCGGGATCATGAATGAAACAAGCGAAATGGCTGTTATAAAACAGCCTATCGTAATAAAAATATAATCTATTATATCTTTCTTTTCAAAACTAACTTTGAACTTTAAGTTCATTCAACTATTTTAGCCTTACGCAATGAAGCAACTTCTTTTAAAAGCTTTTTCTCCTTTCTGCCAGGTTTAGAGATTTTTATATCTATCGAAACTATTATATCACCCCTTTTACCTGTTCTAACAGAAGGAATTCCAAAATTCTTAAGTCTGAATACTTGACCCGGATTTGTTCCAGAAGGAATTTTTAAAGTTTCGGTTCCTCCTTCCGGAAGAGGTACATCTACAGCGGTTCCTAAAACTGCCTCAATATAATCAACCGATGAATTAAATAATAAGTCGTTATTACTTCTTACGAATTCTTTTGGAATATTCGTTTTCACACTGATATAAAGATTTCCGTTTTGTCCGCCATTTAGTCCTGCATTTCCATGATTTGTAAGTCTTATCGTCGATCCATTTTCAACGCCTGCAGGTATTGTAACGGATACTTTGTGATTTTGTTTTGTTCTTCCCTTACCCGCACATTTCGAACATTTATTTTCGATGATTTTTCCGCTTCCTCCACAAGTGGAACAAACTCTTGTATTGGTGACAAAGCCAAATGGTGATCTATGTTCCTCAGTTATATTTCCGGATCCATTACAGGTTGGACAAGTTCTGAAACTGGTTCCATTTTCAGCGCCCGTACCATGACACGCATTACACTCAACTTGTCTATCATATTCCAGAGTTACTTTTTTTCCTTCAATTAATTCTTTTAAATTCAAAGTAATTGAAGCGTGTATGTCCCCGCCTTTCATCGGAGCGGGGCCGGTTCTTTGCTTTGATTTTCCGCGTGATCCCCCGAAGAAGACGTCAAAAATGTCTTCTACACCGGATCCACCTCCGAAAAAGTCGTCAAAAAAGCCTCCTCCAAAATTTTGTGCACTTCTTTGTCTGTTATATGAAGCCGTATCTCCTACGTATCCAAATTTATCATACATAGCCTTTTTTTGAGGATCGGTAAGAACGGCATAAGCTTCCTGAACTTCTTTGAATTTATTTTCAGCCTCTTTTTTGTCATCACCTTTATATGCATCAGGATGCCATTTTCTTACTTGCTTTCTATAAGCCTTTTTTATATCTTCCGGAGTGGCATTTTTTTCTATCTCTAAAGTTTTATAATAATCTTTTTTCGCAGCCATATGAATCACCTATTCCCATTATTTTTTAATTATCAAATTGCTCCTGATTATTATTCTCATTCTCTTTTTCATTATTGGATTCCTCAATTTCATTTTTTAAATCAGGAGAAGCCACCACTTTTACTTCTTTAGGTTTCATAGCAACGTCAACTTTTGCAGGTTTCAAAATTTTCCCATTTAATTTGTATCCAATTTCTTTTACTTTTATCACAGACATATCCTCAAATTCATCGGTAATAACAGTTTCAACGACTTCCGTTGCAAATGGATCAAAAGGTTCCCCTATTTCCGGAACAATTTTTTTAACATTCTGATTTTCCAATATTAAATCAAGACTTTTATAGATCATCTTCATACCTGTGACAAAATTTTTGTCGACATTATCTGAATGAGATAATGCTATATTAAAATGATTTAAGATGTCTATGATTTTAAGGATCATTTTTTCTATATGAGAATTCACTATGACATCGCTTTCTCTTTTTAAAATCTTTTTATAATCTACAAACTCAGCTCTAAGTCTATTTATTTGATTATTAAGTTCTATGATTTCACTCTCTTTTTCCTGAATGGCTTCCTTATATTTTTCAATTATTTTTTCTTCTTTTTCATCCGTTTCTTTTATTTCTTTTTCGTTATTTTCTTTCAATTCTTCTTTGATTATTTTCTTTTTTCTGTTTTTATCACTCATGATGTTCCTCCTAAATTATCTATTTGAAAATGTTTCTGAGATTCTGTTTGCAGTATAAAGAAGATAACCGAAAACTCTTTCGTAGTCAACCACCTTTGAATCAAGAATCGCAATGTTTCCAATATTATTTTCGTTTTTCTTGTAAGGGGCAATGAATATTGCCAGATTTCTCAGATCTTCATTATCGATTTCGTTTCCAATAAATATTTTACCCTCTTCATCCGAATATTCTATATCGAATAAATCGGTGAGTTTGTTAGGATTATCTAAATAGTTTATAACTTTTAAAATGTCACTATTACTTAAATATTCGTTTTTCAATAAATATTCTGTACCGTTAGTATAAAATTTTTCGTCTATATTTATTTCCAATATATTATTTAAGAATTCAATCAAATCATTTAATCTTGAGTCATACCATTTGTCCTTTTCCAGATGGAAATTATTGATTGCCTGAATGAGTTCATCGGTAGTTTTTCCGACAGCTATCTGGTTTATTATAGATTGATACTCCTGAATTCTTGACCTTTCAATGTTTGAGAACAAAGAAATATTTTTAGAAACACCTAAATCAGTCAGAATTGTCACATTCAAATAATCATCTGATATATTGACTATGTTTATGCTATTTATTAAAAGTTTGTTGAATGCCGGCTTTGAAATAATCACAAGAGAATTTGTCAGTTTTGCCAGTAAATTTGACATTTTTCTCAACAGTGTTTCTATGTCCCCTATTCTCTTAGTCTGCTTAATGGCTATATTTGTATTGGTATCATTCAAATCTTTATTAATGTTTTTAATGGATTCAATGAAAAAACGAATTCCGCTGTCTGTTGGGATTCTCCCTGCAGACGTGTGTGGCTGATATATATATCCCATATATTCCAGCTTTCTCATATCATTTCTTATGGTAGCCGAACTGTAGTCTAAACTGGTATGGTTCAAAATATGATTAGAACTCACCGGCTTCCCTTTTTTTGTATATTCTTTTACAATACAATATAATACCTTTAACTGTCTATCATTTAAAATAGCTTTTCCTTTATTCATTAGCACTCTCCTTTATAGACTGCTAATCAATATTATCATGCTATATTTCTATTGTCAAGGTGATTTAAGAATGGTAAAATAAATGCGAGGTGTAAAATTTGAGATTAAATGCCATAGTTGACCTCCTGGGCAAAAATTGTAAAAGTTTTATAAACTTTGAAGATGTTGAAATTCAAAGAGTTTCTTCTAATTCTAAAGACATCCGGAAAGGCGATTTATTTGTATGTATAAAAGGAAATAATTTCGATTCTCATTACGTAGCTAAGGAAGCCGAGGAAAAGGGAACAAAAGCAATTATTGCTCAGGATAAGTTAATCGATGAAAGTAAAATAAAAATTCCGATCATATATGTTGAGGATTCCAGACGTGCGGAATCTTTTATAAGATATAATTTTTATCTTAATCCTCATAAAAGACTTAATATGATAGGAGTTACAGGCACTAATGGTAAAACAACGGTTACGACACTTATTTATCATGTTATAAATCATTTTCTCGGAAAAGTTTCTCTTGTGGGAACGGTGAGTAATATTATTGCGGGCGATATTTTTAAAGAGCCTGTTAACACCACACCCAGTTCAGAATTGTTATGTAAATATATGTTGGAATCCATCGATAAGAATTTTGATTATTTTGTAATGGAGGTCTCTTCGCATGCCATTGCGAGCAAAAGAATAGACGGTCTGGAATTTGATATAGCTATTCTGACAAATATAACCAGAGATCATCTCGATTTTCATAAAAATTTTGATGATTATTATAATACAAAGTTAAAAATATTTGATATGTTGAAAAAAGATGGTGTGGGAATTATTAATTCAGATAAATTGTCTAAAGAAGATCTGAAGCAGACAAACAGAAAAATTATTTCTTTCGGATTAGGCCAGGATGCCGATTATCAAATAAAAAATATAGAGTTCAACAAAGAGGGAATGGAATTTTATATTGTCCTTCCTGATGGTAGCCAAAAAAGAGTTATCAGCAGACTTATAGGACAGTACAATGCTTATAATTTGACCGCGGCGATAGCCGCTTTACATCAAATGAATTTTGAGATTGACCACATCATCCAGGCCATGGTCGATTTCAGTGGAATAGCGGGAAGATTCGAGTTTGTGGAAAAGGCCAGAATGTATGGGTTTGAGGTGATAATCGATTTTGCACACACTCCGGATGCCCTGGAAAAGATTTTGCTCACCGCAAAGAAAATTGCTAAAGGAAGAATTATTCTTGTATTTGGAGCGGGTGGTTCTGCTGATATAGGAAAAAGACCAATGATGGCGCAGATCGCTTCGAAATATTCGGATGTTGTAATTCTTACAAATGATGATCCAAAATATGATGATCCGGAGAAAATTTTAGATCAACTTGAAGCCGGCATGGATATTTCCGTACCCTATCTCAGATTATCTAATAGAAGAGAGGCAATTTCGGTTGCTTTAACTTTATGCAACAGAGAAGATATTGTACTGATAGCCGGAAGGGGACATGAAACATATCAGATTCTGGATAACAAGAAAGTGCTCTTCAACGATAAAGATGTGGTAAAAGAATTGTTAGAAAAAAAATTCAGGAGGCAATAAATTGTATCCTTCTTCAAAAATTGAAGAATTTCTTGAAATAACAAGAGAAAGAGTTATTAAAATTGACAGTAGAAGAGTTAATGAAGGAGATTATTATATAGCGTTTAAAGGAAACAGATATGATGGAAATGACTTTATCCAGGATGCTTTTAACAGAGGGGCTTCCGGAGCTTTATCGGATAGTGTTGAAGGAAAAAATATATTATCGGTTGATGATACTAAGAATTTTATTTTTGAAGTATCACGATATATTTTAAAAAAAAATAAAACTGCAAAAAGAATAGCAATAACGGGATCGACGGGCAAAACAACCACAAAAGAAATAACATTTTTTCTCCTTTCAAAATTGGGAAAAGTTTTTAAAACCAGAGGTAATATGAATACCGAAATCGGTGTTCCTCTATCTTTGATATCGGATAGAAAAGAATTTTATGATGCGGAATTCTGTATTTTTGAAACAGGTACCGATAAACAGGGAGACTTACCTAAACTGGTCGATCTTATTAAACCGAATATTTCCGTTCTTACAAATTTTGGGACTCAGCATAGAGGTAATTTTAAAAATACAAGGGAACACTTGAATGAAAAGCTCAGTATTTTTAATGATACTTATGCCGGATTGATTTCTATCGTGAACACGGAAAACGATCTGATTAAAGAAAAAGTGGGAAGTTTCCCCGGCAAAACGATAGAATTTGGAAGAAAAAATTCAGGTTTCTTTCTGACTGATTTTGAATATTCAAACGATAGTACTATGTGTGCTTTTAAAGTATTTGAAGAAAGTAGGCTTTTGAGATTGAATGGAATCTGGAATAGAGGACAGTTGAGCGATTTTGGAGCGGCTTATGTCATTGCAAAGGAATGTGGATTAGATGAACCCGTATTTTATATGCAAGAATTTATACTTCCTTATTCCGACAGATTTGCGCTGAAATTCATAAAAGGAAGGAAAATTTTAGACGATACATACAACAGCAGTTTGGAATCTCTCAGGACCGCTGCCGAATCAATTGAAAAAATTAAAGCAAAGAAAAAGATCGCCGTTGTAGGATCTATATTTGATCAGGGAAAATACTCTGAGGAAAGTCATAAAAAAATTATGGATTATTTATATCCCTTTGATATGATTCTCATTTATGATTCCGATAAGCAAATTGATATTATAAAAGAGTATAGCGGTGTGAAACTCTTTAGTGATGATCCGGTTGAAATTTCAAAATGGTTGCTTAAAAATACTTTCGAGGAAGATCTTATATACTTTAAAGCTTCAAGAGCGGTTAAAATTGAAGAAATAATCAACGTTTTTAAGGAGTCGGAATAATAATGATGATTGAAATTTTAAGTTTTTTCATTTCCTATTTTTTCTCGCTGATTTTATTGAAGTATTTTATATCCTATCAGAGAAATAATAAAATTGGACAGCCCATAAGAAAAGAAGGACCAGATTTACACAGCCATAAAGAGGGTACCCCGACAGGCGGAGGAATAATTTTTATACCGGTTTCGCTTTCAGTGGTGTTTCTGGTTTCCCTGATATTCAAGAGATATGAAACTCTTATTCCTCTATTGGCCGGTTCTCTTTTTTCCATCATTGGATTTTTTGATGATTTAAAAAAAATAAAGGAAAAAAATGCCGAAGGCATCAGTGCTTCCAGAAAGTTATTATTTCAGTTTTCTTTTGCGATAATTATAGTCATACTGATACAATTTTACAATCCTCACACTTATTTAATAGTTCCGTTCACTTCGTATAAATGGGATCTCGGTTTTTTTTATTATATTGTTTCCGTTTTAGTAATTGTAGGAATGAGCAATGCATTTAATCTGACAGATGGATCAGATGGGTTAGCCGGAACCCTTTTTATAGTGTCCCTTTTGCCGCTGATTGCGATCAATTATAACTCATTGCTTCTAATGGGTATATTTGGTGGGCTTTTAGCATTTTTATTTTATAATTGGAATCCGGCAAAAATTATTATGGGCGATGTGGGTTCACTTTCCCTCGGTGCAATAATAAGTGTTATTTTTGCTATGAATGGGATGGAAATGTTTCTTTTTTTCTTCGGATTGATTTTTTTGATCGAAATGTTTTCTGTAATTATTCAGATATCATATTTTAAATTTACCGGAAAAAGAATTTTTAAAATGGCTCCTATACATCATCATTTCCATATGTTAAATTGGAGTGAAGGAAGAATAGTAATATTATTTTCGACAATAGCGGTTTTTGGAACTCTTATAGGGTTAATTTCATGGAAGGTGTAAAGTATGTTATATAAAGGAAAAGTATGTTTTCTCGGTTTAGGTATTTCGAATTTCAAATTACTCAAATATTTTTTGGAAAATAAGATTCTCGATTATTATTTTGTATCCGATTCAAAGGAAATAAAGAGTGAATATAAAGAATATTTACTGGAAAATGATATCCCTTTTGAAGAAAACGGGCATACTGAGGAGATTCGGAATTGTGATTCTTATATAATGAGCCCTGGTATTTCCCCCGATTCCCCGGTTGGAAGGGAAGTGATCGATTCTAAAAAAATATATTCAACTGAAATGGAAATAAGTTTGTCCTTGCTTTCGAAAAAAAAAGCCGGAATAATTGTTGGAATAACTGGAACAAACGGTAAATCAACAACTACAACAATGATTGGATATGCTTTGAAAAAGACAAAATTCAAAACATTCGTTGGTGGAAATCTGGGAAATCCATTGATTGAAGCTTTAAACGATGATTATGATTTTCATATCGTTGAGGTCAGTTCTTTTCAATTGAGCTGGTTTAAATACAGGAGAAAATATTTCGATCTTTCGATTTTGTTGAATATTGAGCAGGATCATCTTAATTATTATTCTGATTTAGAAGAATATGAAAAGGCTAAGCTGAAGATTATTGATATAACCAGAGATTATTGTTTTGTGAGAGATGAGGTAATGAATAAATTCAAACAAAACATCATTTCAAAACCGAGAGAAGGCATATTAACATTTTCTAACAGACCGGGACAGATGTTCTATTATACAAATGATGAGATAGCGATTCACAAACTTCATTTAAAAACAGATTATATGAAGATTAAAGGCATACAAAACAATGAAAATTTGCTCTCTTCAGTGGTTATTCTTGGTTTGCTGGGAATGGATTACACCGATGCTATGGAAAAGCTGGCAGATTATAAAACGTTAAATCATAGAAATCAATTGGTAGGGGAGATAGATGGTATAAAATTTATTGATGATTCCAAAGCGACCAATTCTCATGCGGTAATAACTGCGTTAATTAATCAAAATCCCAAGAAGACTATAATTATTCTTGGTGGTGTGGAGAAAAACGAAAATTACGATAGATTATTGAATCTGCTTTCTTTTTTAAAAAAGATAATAGTTGTAGGAGATTCTTTGTCGGTATTGATCGAAGAATTCAAAGGAAGAAATATGGAATATATTAAAGTTGATTCAATGAAAGAAGCTGTGGCGAAAGCTTTCGATTCAGCAAATGAAGGAGATACAATTTTATTGAGCCCGGGGGGTTCGAGTTTTGATATGTATGATAACTATAAGGAAAGGGGAAACGATTTTCAGAAGAATATTGAAACTTTAAAAAAATTAATCGGGAGCGCACATGAATCGTGATTATTTATTACTGACAATTTTTTTGAGCATATTGTTGTCCTTTGGTTTTGCATTCATTTATAGTGCAGGAATACCAATGGAAGTAAAATTAATAGGATTTGACGCAACTGATAATGTTTTGAGACAGATTTTTTCTTTAATACTTGGAGCTTTAGTGGCAATATTTATTATACTTTTAAGAGGAACAACCCATTTTAAACTATCTTTTAAATTGTATTATCCGGCAATACTCGTTTTACTCGCTGCAGTTTTTCTTTTTCCCAGCAGAGGCGGATCGCATAGATGGATCGATTTAGGATTTATCAATTTTCAACCCTCGGAACTTGCAAAAATAATAATAATCCTTTTAATGGCTAAATATTATGGAAATCTGAAGAAAGAAGATGAGGGGAATTTTATTAAAACGGTTCTTATTCCTGTTTTACTCGTTTTACCTATGATAGGATTAGTGGCTGTTGAAACAGATTTGTCAACGGCACTTGTGCTTTTGATGATAGCTTTTATTATGATGGTTCTTGGAGAAGTAAAATTTCTTTATTTGTTTATGATCGTCGGACTGGTTATAGTTGTTTTTATCGTTGCTGTTTTTGGAGGCTTTTTGGAGGATTATCAAGTTGAAAGATTACTTTCCTTTATCTCGGGTTTTGAAGGAGAAGCACACGAACAGGTGGAATTAAGCATAAGCGCTTTCCCTTCCGGGGGGTTATTGGGAACCGGCCCGAGCAAAGGAATTATAAAATATAGTTTACCGGTTACATATTCGGATTTTATATTTGCCACTATAGGTGAAGAATTAGGACTTGTAGGTGTCTTTATTTTGATGTTTGCTTATATTGGACTGACAAGAACTCTCATAGTAATTGCAACAAAGCGTTGTAAAAACAGAGATGGAAAATTGTATATAGTCGGTTTTTCTCTTTTCATACTTTTGCAGGCCTCAATTCATATAGCGGTTAATCTGGGTTTGTTTCCGCCAACCGGTATTACTCTTCCATTCGTGAGCTATGGAGGGTCTTCAATTATATCTCTGACGATTGGCTTCGGATTTGTTTTCAGTATTCTTTTTGAAAATAAAAAAGAAGAAGAGGAAAATGATGGAGAGTCATCTGAAAAAACTATTGAGGAAGATAAATGAAGATAGCTGTTTGCGGCGGCGGAACGGGAGGACATTATTATCCTGTTTTAGCGTTTATAAAAGGTATTGCAGGAAAATACCCTGTAGATATCTTATACTTCACAGTTAAGAATAAATTAGAAGATAAAAAAATTGAAAAAGATTTTCCTGGGGTTGAAAAATTTCCGCTTGATATTCAGGGTCTTATCAGACCACTCTACCATCCGAAAAACTTTGTTGTTGTTCATAATCACAGGAGAAAGATAAATGAAATAAAAAGAAAATTGAAAGAATTTTCCCCCGATTTCATTTTTTCTACGGGAGGCTATGTTTCTTATCCCGTAATAAAAGCAGCAAATTCACTTAACAGAAAAATATTTATTCATTCCCAAAACGCAAAACCGGGTTTGAGCAACAAGAAGCTTTCGAAATATGCTCATAATGTTTTCATCTCTTTTGAAGAAAGCAGAAAATATTTTTTGTTACCCGAAGAAAAAATTATTTATACCGGTATACCGATTAGAAAATGTGTCCCGGATAGAGAGAAGAAGCTTGACGAATTGAAATTTTCAGATTCAAAGCCGGTAATACTGGTTGTTGGCGGGAGTTTTGGTTCCCCCGTAATAAACGACACTATGATTAAAGTATATGAAAAAGGAAACAAAGGGATAAATTATATACATGTTACCGGGAACGTTAAAATATCCGAAAAATTAAAAAAATATGATTTTGTGAGAAGTTTTGATTATATTGATAATCTTCATGAATATATCGCTGTAGCCGACGGGGTAGTTTCAAGTGGTGGCGCTTCTTCAATTGCGGAATTGAAGTATTACAATGTGCCCGGTATCATAATTCCCAAAAAATACGCCGCCGAAAATCATCAGTATTACAATGGTAAATCCCTTGAAAAATATGGTTTGGGATATGTTATACTTGAAGATGAATTGAACGAAAGGAATCTAACTTTAAAAATTGAAAAAATTTTATCTTTGAAACATCCACAAATTGATAATTATAGAGATCCAGTTGATATAATGATAGATGCTATAGAACGGGAGGTAGAATTTTGAGATTTCATTTTATTGGTATAGGCGGAATCGGTATGAGCAGCCTGGCCATGTTTTTAGCGGATGAGGGGCACGAGGTTTACGGATCTAATTATGAACAGAATGAAATGACTGTCATTCTTGAAAATCGTGGAATAGAAGTGTTCATAAATCATAATTACGATAATTGGAAAAATCCTGATTATATAATCAGATCTACAGCGATAAAAGACGATAATCCCGAAATAAAAAGAGGGATTGTGGAAAACAAAAGAATAATCTTCAGAATGGAACTTCTTAAAAAGATTTTGAGAAAAAGGGAATCTTTAGGTATTACGGGAACGGATGGAAAAACCACTACGACAGCGTTAGTTTCATGCTTATTAAATGAATATTTGAATACCGGAGTTTTTCTGGGGGGGAATTATAATTTCCTTCCCAACAGTAATTATAAGCATGGAAAGGATATATTGGTGAGCGAAATAGATGAGAGCGATGGTTTTTTCGCAACAGTTAGGCCTAAACATGCGATAATAACGAATATAAGATTTGATCATCTCGAGCATTATTCTGAGAACAAAAAAAATTTGTATAATTCTTTTAAAATGTACTCGAAAAATTTAAGTGGAATTGTTATTTATAATGCCGATGATGAAAATGCGAGAGAAATTTTCGCGAGAAACGGTATATCTTTTGGAAAAAATAATGGTTTCTATAGATTTTATGATAGAAAAATAGATAAAACCGCACAGATTTTCAAATTGAAAAGAGGCGATGAAAGTTTAGGCGAATTCCGAATTAATCTACCCGGAGAATTCAATGTTTATAATGCTGTTGCGTCGATAGCCTTTTGTATTGAATATGGAATGGATATTGATTTGATTAAGGAAAAAATTCCAATGTTGAAATCAGTAGACAGAAGATTCACGATAAAATCGACTAAGAATTCTAACAACAATATAATAATAGATGATTATGCTCACACACCGGATGAAATAAGATGTACCATTACGGCTGCTAAAGAGGCTTTTCCCGACAATAAAACCTGTATCGTTTTTCAGCCTCATAGGTATTCACGGCTCAAAAGAGAAAATGGCAATTTTGCCAAATCACTCAGTTTTGCCGATGAAGTATGCGTGTATAAATTATACGAAGCGTACGAAAGAATAAAAAACGATGTGAATGAACATGAAATTGTCCGAGGCTTGCTTGAGAAGAATATACCCGTAGTTCATGCGGCGGATTTTTTTGAAATAGATGAATGGATCAATTTAAAGAGGAATTCTGTGATAATATTTATGGGCGCCGGAGATATAATAAAGGCCTCGAGAAATTATTTGAATAGATACTGTTCAGAGGAAAATGATAAATGCGGTGTGGAAAATGTGAAGACGATGCAATAATTGAATTGCGACAGCACAATATAGCTTTTTGTAGGGACCACTACGATGAATTTTTCAGGGTAAGAGTTGAGAAAGCGATTAAGAATTTCAATTTATTCAAAAATGATGCGAAAATTTTAATAGCAATTTCCGGCGGAAAGGACAGCCTGGCTTTGTGGGATGTCCTTTTTAGGTTGGGATATGAGACAAAGGGCGTAATAATAGACCTTGGCATCCCTCAATACTCAGAACAATCAGTAGAACTTTCCAAGAAATTTGCAGAAGAAAAATCACTTGATTTACATATAATAAAATTAGAAGATGAGTTTGCGGGTAATAATATATTGAAAATTGCCAGGGAGGTTCATAGAACAAATTGTTCTGTCTGCGGTCTTGTCAAAAGATATTTGCTTAATAAATATGCATATGAAAGCGGATATGGGGTTATTTGTACGGGACATAATTTAGATGACGAAGCGGCATTACTTTTTGGGAATGTATTGGGCTGGAAACTCGAGTATATGAAGAAGCAATTTCCAAAATTAGAAAAAAATATTGATAAACTCGTTGATAAAGCAAAACCACTGATTTATTTAACCGATAGAGAAGTGGCTGTTTACAACCTGATAAACAAAATTGAATATATTGATTATGAATGCCCGCTTTCAAAGGGAGCAAATTCAAGAAAATATAAACATGCTCTTTCAACGCTCGAGGAAATTATGAGTGGTTCTAAACAGAGATTTCTTTTCGATTTCTACAGGAATAAATCCAAAATTTTTTTCGAAGAGAAAGATGAGTATATAGATGAAAGAAGCTGCAAAATATGTGGATATCCAACGACTCAGGATGTATGTAACTACTGTAGAATAAAAGAAAAGGTTTTGAGTGATAATGAATAAAAATTTATACAAAAAAAATCAATGAGTAGTTAAATATAAAATTATATTTGTTATAATTACTTGGTATCTTTCTTTATGGAGGGAGAACATTGAAAATAATCGAATCAGTACCAAACTTTAGCGAAGGTAAAAATGAGGAAATTGTTGAGGAAATTGTAACCCAGGCGAAGAAAACCGGGAAAGTATGGGTTTTAGATTATTCGAGTGATAAAGATCATAATCGTTCTGTTGTAACTTTAGCAGGGGAACCTGACGATATGATGGAAGCGTTGTTTTTAATGGTAAAAAAAGCTTCTGAGCTGATAGATTTAAGGAAGCATCATGGTGAACATCCCAGGGTAGGAGCAACGGATGTCATTCCTTTGATACCGATTTTAAATTCCAGTGTTGATGAATGTATCACCATTTCTCATAAATTAGGTGAAAAGATAGGAAAAGAATTGAATATACCGGTATTTATGTATGAAAAATCCGCTTCCGCATCTTACAGAAAGAATCTTTCAAATATACGGAAAGGAGAATTTGAAAATTTTCCTGAAAAGATAAAACTTGAAGAATGGAAACCGGATTATGGCCCCGATATTGTTCATGAAACTGCAGGGGTCACGGTTGTAGGTTGCAGAGAACCACTTATAGCTTTCAACGTTGATCTGAATACGAACGATCTTCAGATTGCTCAAAAAATTGCGAAGGCAGTCAGACATATAAGTGGTGGTTTTAGATATGTTAAAGCACTTGGATTCAGATTGGAAGAAAAGGGAATCGTTCAAATATCAATGAACCTTACTAATTATAAAAAGACACCTATTTATAGAGTGTTTGAAGTGATTAAAAATGAAGCAGAGAGATATGGCGTACAGATCCTGGGAAGTGAAATAATTGGTTTGGTTCCACAAAGGGCAGTTTGCGAGGTAGCGGAATACTACTTAAGAATAAATAAATTTGATCAAAGTTATGTTCTTGAAAACAATATTTTAGCAAAATCTAATGAATGACGACTATAGCTATTTTATATATAACATTTCAAGGCTCAGTTATGGTCAAAAGGGAGAATTGATTAAAGAGAAGATTAACATAGGATTATCGGACGGTTTATATAAATATATAGGAAAAGAATATAAATTTGCAAATGAATGTATGGATGGATCGGGTTACCTTGTTTTTCCCGGGTCTGTTGATACAATTTTTTTTGAAGAAAAGGAGAATTTATTAGACGATTACATTCATGCCAATTTTATACTGAGAAGAAAATTGAAAATGGGTGTCACTGCGGTTTTTTTCAGAGGAACTGAAAAACTCGTAGATTTGCTGAATGATTCTCAACCGATAAAGGTTTTTAAAGAAGATTTTATGAACAAAAACAGAATCAATGATTCGAAACACCGTGAGATAAGGGAAAATTCTATAAGAGTTCCAAATTTGAATGGAAACGATTTTAATTCGATTGAAATTGGTAATAACGCGGATTTTTACTGTGTTATAGATGTGTTGGATCAACCTTGTTTTGATTTGAACTATTCTGATATAATCAATGTATTTATAGATGGGAAATGTGTTTATGACAAAAATTGAAATACATGTGATTGGTAAACCTCATTCCCGGTATATAATCGAAGGAATAAATCAGTATAAAAAGTGGCTGAGTTCCTCTTTTGAAACCAGAATTAAATATTATCCTTTGAAAAATTACAGGAACCTGGCCCCTGAAAATATTAAAGAGAAAGAGGCCGATTTATATTTAAAAAATATAAATGAAAGCGAAGAAATATTTGTGCTTCATGAGAGGGGAAAAGAATTTACCAGTGTTGAATTTAACAGGAAAATTAACGATATATTTAACAACGGTAAAAGTAAAATAATTTTTTTAATTGGTGGTCCTTACGGTCTGAGTTCTAGAATACTGGAGAAAAGCTGGTGTAAATTATCATTGTCGAAAATGACCTTTACTCATGAAATGAGTGTTTTATTGCTTTTGGAACAATTATACAGAAGCTATACTATAGATATAGGTAAAAAATATCATTTTTAATGGAGGTGTAAAGTAAAAAGTGGAAGATGCTGGACCTGCTGGTGGTGACCCACTGAGTATTTTTTTGTATATACTTTTTTTAGTATTTCTTCTTTATCTTTCCGGGATTTTCTCCGGATCTGAAACAGCGATGACGTCTTTGGGAGTTTTAAAATTAAAGGAATTGAAAGAAAGGGTAAAAAGTAAGAGAATAAAAAATGAGATAGAAGATTTTGTCAAAAATCCCGATAGATTTTTAACGACCATACTGGTGATGAATAATCTGGTAAATATATTGGCCTCATCGATAGCGACTTTATTAGTAACCACAATCATACCCGGTTCCCAGGGTATAATTTTAGCGATTGTTACGGGAGTAATGACCTTTTTAATATTAGTTTTTGGTGAAATAACGCCAAAAATAAATGCAAGAACGAATAGTGAGAAGGTTTTTTTGAAGGTAATAGGAATAATTTCATTCATGAATTTTGTTCTTAAACCCATAAATTTCCTGCTTTTGAAGATATCAAAGTTAATCATGTATTTACTGGGTAATAAAGATGGAGAGTTTTCTCCTATGATATCTCAGCAAGAAATAATCTCAGCGTTTGATATGGGCCATGAAGAAGGAATTTTAGAAAGCGAAGAGCATAAAATGCTTAAAAGAACTATGGAAATTAAAGATATTTCTGTGGATGAAGTTATGACGCCCAGAGTTGAGATGATTTGTATTGATGAAAATGATATTTTGACGAATTTACTTAAAATTGTGACTGATGAGGGATACTCTCGTATACCTGTTTTCAGAGAAAATATAGATAAAATTGTTGGCATTTGTTATGCCAAAGATATTTTGGGTTTATTATTAGAAAGAAATGAAGACGCAAAGGTACTTGAAAAGATGAAGGCCAAAGACATTATGCGACCCCCGTATTTTGTTCCTGAAGCGAAAAAAGTCGATGATTTACTCAAAGAGCTGAGAAATCAAAAAAGTCATATTGCAATAATAATTGATGAATATGGCGGTACTGCGGGTATGGTCACTATGGAAGATCTGATTGAAGAACTAACAGGAGAAATATTTGATGAATATGATGAAGAGGAAGATGAAGTAAACATAAAAAAAATAGATGATACAAACTACATTCTGGATGGAATGACTCAAATAAATGATATAGAGAGAGAACTGGATATAGATTTTCCTGAAACAGAATTTGAAACGATAGGAGGATATCTTTTAGAACTTCTTGAGAGATTTCCAAGGACAGGAGAGATAATAAAAGATCCTCCCTATACTTTTGAGATCCTGGCATCTGCCAGGAATAAGATCGAGAAGGTTAAATTAACTTTGGAAGGTGAAATCGAAAATGTTGACCAAGGAATTGGAAAAAATTCTGATAAATAAAGCGCTTGAAGCACGGGATAATTCATATTCACCTTATTCAAAATTTCCTGTTGGAGCGGCCCTGCTGACAAAAAATGATGAGATATTTATTGGAACGAATGTTGAAAACAGTTCAATAGGATTGACCATCTGTGCTGAAAGATCTGCCATATGTGCGGCTGTGTCTAATGGTGACAGAGAATTCAGAACGTTGGTTGTGGCGGGACCTTTGGATGAGCCGGTCTCGCCATGCGGGGCCTGCAGGCAATTTATGTGTGAATTTGGTGATTTTGAAGTGATTATTTATTCAGAAAATGAAATTATTAGAACGACAACAAAAAAGCTTCTGCCCCTTGATTTTAAACTGGAGTTATAGATGGAAAAAGATATAGGTAAGAAAAATATTTATCACGGATCTTTTTTAAACCTGGATGTGCATAGAGTTATTCTCGAAAATGGAAATGAGGCTGAAAGAGTTGTTGTAAGTCATTTGGGAGCAGTTGCTGTGGTTCCTGTATATAATGATGAAGTCATTTTAGTTCAACAATATAGATTCCCATTGAAGGATTATTTGCTTGAAATCCCGGCCGGAAAACTCGAAAAAAATGAAGAACCCTATGATTGCGCAAAACGGGAATTGCTTGAGGAAACCGGATGTGAAACTGAAAATTTGAAATTTATAGCGAAATTAGCGACCAGTCCGGGTTTTTCCAATGAGATAATTTATATATATAAAGCGATGGTTGATAGAATAGGAAAATCCAATCCCGATGAAGATGAATTTGTTGAGATGAAAAAAATTAAAATAAATGAAATCAAAGAATACATAAAAAAGGGCAAAATAATTGATGGGAAGACAGTAGCAGCTTTGCTTATGGTTTTTGAAGAGGAGTGAGAAAATGATTAGAGTGAGATTTGCACCCAGTCCAACTGGATTTTTACATGTCGGTGGAGCCAGAACGGCTCTTTATAACTATTTTTATGCGAAACATTGTGGTGGGAAATTTATTTTGAGAATAGAAGATACAGATATTGCAAGATCTACGAGGGAGTCCGAACAGATGGTTCTGGACTCACTTTTATGGTTGGGTATCACCTGGGATGAGGGGCCGGATGTGGGTGGACAATACGGACCTTACAGACAAACAGAGAGAATCAATATTTATAAAGAATATGCGAAAAAATTGATGGATACCGGGGCGGCATATGAAGTTTATGCCAGCGCGGAGGAGATAAAAGTTTTGCATGAAAATTTGATGAATGCTGGTAAAGCGCCTCATTATTCGAAAGAAATGTTTGCAGCGTATGATACTCCCGAAAGAAGAGATGATTTTGAGAAAAAAGGAATAAAACCCGCGATCTTTTTCAATATGCCAAGGAAAGAATATAGTTTTAATGATGGCATAAAGGGCGAAATAAAGTTTAAAAAGGGCTCGCTTGGCGATTTCGCTATTTTAAGATCCAATGGATTTCCCACATATAATTTTGCTGTTGTTATTGACGATATGCTTATGAAGATAACGGATATTATCAGGGGAGATGATCACGTATCAAATACCTTAAAGCAACTCGCTATTTATGAGGCTTTCGATGCTGAAATACCCAATTTTGCACATGCTTCAACAATTTTAGGTCCGGATGGTAAAAAATTGAGTAAGAGACATGGCGCGACTTCCATAGAGGATTTTAAAATTAAAGGTTTTTTGCCGGAAGCTTTGGATAATTTCCTCGCATTATTGGGTTGGTCACATCCAAAGGGCAAAGATATAATGAGTATTTCAGATATGATAGATAATTTCAGCATAGACAGGATGAATTCAAGCCCCGCTATTTTTGACGAGACGAGGGCAAAATGGATAAATGGTCATTTTATAAGGGAAGAGAGTATTGATAGGATTACGGAATTATCGATTCCTTATATCGTAGATTCCGGTCTGATGACATATACGCAGGCAGAATCGAATCTCAAATGGCTTAAAAAAGCTGTAGACTCCGTTAGAAAAGGAGTTTTAACCATTTCTGAGATTCCTGAAAAATTGAAGGTATATTTTGATGAAGTCGAACCGTCCTTGATTGACTGTTCTGATGAAAAATTCAGGAAAATAGCAGTTTGTCTGAAGAATATGACTGAAATGATGGAAAACATGGATGCCTGGAATCCCAAGGAAATAATTGATCTGGTAAAGAGAGCGTTAAAAGATAATAAACCGGATAGAAAATGTTTCTACGGCTGTTTGAGAAAAGTTTTAACCGACCAGGATGAAGGACCTGAATTGGTAGATATTATATTTCTTCTTGGAAGAACAAAGGTCATGAACAGAATCGATAAGGCCGTGGGAAAATTATGATAAAAATTTACGATACTTTGCAGGGAAAAAAGACTGAATTGATTCCAATTGAAGATGGTATTGTTAAAATGTATGTTTGTGGTCCCACAGTTTATAATTTGATACATTTTGGAAATGCCAGACCCGCAATAACTTTCGATTCGTTCAGAAGATATCTTGAATATAGGGGATACAATGTTATTTTAGTTCAGAATTTTACAGACGTGGATGATAAAATAATCAACAAATCGAATGAATTTAAAGTTTCTCCTGAAGAAATAAGTGAAAGGTATATAAATGAATATTGGAAAGATTCCGCATCTATAGGAATAAGGCCGGCAAATTTTTATCCCAAGACAACCGATTATCTGAAAAAAATAATAAGTTTTATTGAAAATTTGATAGAAAAAGGGCATGCATATGAATCTGAAGGGGATGTGTATTTTAAAGTTTCCTCATTTGACAACTATGGAGAATTGTCTCATAGAAAAACAGAAGATATGATCGCTGGTGCGAGGATATCCCCTGGAGAGAAGAAAAAATCTCCTGAGGATTTTGCTCTCTGGAAATTGGCCAAAAAAGGAGAACCTTTTTGGGAAAGTCCGTGGGGAAAGGGACGACCAGGATGGCACATTGAATGTTCGGTTATGTCAACGGAAATTTTAGGGGATTCATTTGATATTCATGCCGGAGGTTCCGATTTAATTTTTCCACATCATGAAAATGAAAAAGCACAGAGTGAATGTAAAACCGGAAGTATCTTTTCAAAATACTGGATGCACAATGGCATGCTCCAATTTTCCGGTGAAAAGATGTCTAAATCAATTGGGAATTTTATTACAATTAAAGAAGCGGTTCAAAAATATGGTAAAGATGCATCCAGATTGTTTCTTTTTTCAAAGCATTATAGATCGCCGATAGATTATTCGGAGAAAATTTTAGGCGATACAAAGAAGGGTGTGGATAGAGCGCGGAAAATTTTAGATAATTTTAAAAATACTCTGACCAGTGAAAGAGAATTTCCTGTAAGGGATGAATGGGCAAATAAAATAATCGAAGAATTTAAAAGTGTACTTGATGATGATTTTAACACACCAAAAGCGATATCTATCATATTTAAGCTTATAAAAGAAATCGAAAACAATGACACAAAAAAATCCGCTCTGGCATACGATTTGATTGTAAATGAATTTGGTCCGATTTTAGGAATCTTTGATTCTGACACGATAGAAAAAGATTTTAAGCCGGATTCAATTATCCAGGCTCTTTTAGATATCAGAAAAGAATACAAAGGCCAAAAAAAATATAAAGAAGCGGACAAAATAAGGGATTTATTGAATAGTTCAGGTATTCAAATAATGGATAGTCCTGAGGGAACCACTTTCAATTATTAATTTTTATAAGATCCCTTTTAATTTTTTAGATTTGGAGGTATGATATGCACGAATTGAGATATAATCCTTTATCTATGGAATGGGTAATAATCGCTTCTTCCAGAAGCGAAAGACCCAACCTTCCAAAAGATGCCTGCCCTATTTGTCCTGGAGTTTTGGAACTTGACAGGGATTATGATCTTGCATCATTTGATAACAGATTTCCTTCTCTGAGCAAAGAATCTTCAACCGTTATCAGGGAAGATGATTTGTTGTTGAACAAAGATCCCTACGGAAAATGTGAAGTGATTATTTACACTTCGGAACATAAGCTTTCCGTTCCCCATATGCCGTCTATTCAGTTGATAAAATTAGTTGAGGTATGGTGTGATAGAGTCAGAGAAATTTCTAAAGATGAAAATATAAAGTATATATTTATTTTTGAAAATAGAGGAGAAGAGGTTGGAGCGACACTTCAACATTCTCATGGACAGTTGTATTCATTTCCTTTTATTCCGAAAAGGCTGGAAGTTAAACTCGCGGGATTCAGAAAGCATTATTATGAAAATAACGAGTGTCTTATTTGTTCGCTTTTGCGGAGTGAAGATTACAGGAAGAATGTTGTTTTTGAAAACGACAGTTTTATAACAATAGTGCCTTACTTTGCGAGATTTCCATACGAGTGTCATATCTATCCAAAAAGACATATTTCATCGATAGTGGAAATGAAAAAGGGAGAGAAGGAGGATTTGGCCCGTTCAATAAGAGATCTTGTGAGGAGATATGATAAACTGTTCGACTCGGAATTTCCGTATATGATGATGTTGTTTGGGAATCCCGTCAATTATCATGAGAGTACAGAAGAATACTTTCATTTCCATATAGAGTTTAATCCGCCTAAAAGAACGGCAGATAAAATGAAGTGGTTGGCAAGCATTGAAACTGGTACATGGACATTTATAAATCCTGCTGATCCGAATGAGATTGCGAATGAATTAAGAAATTTGGAGGTGTGAAAACATATGAAGAGTTTTTATCTAGCACCCGGAAGAGCAAATATAATTGGCGAACATACCGATTATAATGATGGATACGTTTTACCGGTTGCTATAGACAGATATATACAGGTTTCATTTGAAGCAAAGAAGGGTGATATGACAGAGGTGTTTTCTGACGATAAGCGTGGAGAATTCGATGCAAATAATCCCTCGAAATCCAACACGTGGCTGGATTATATTCAGGGGGTATTCAAAGTATTAAAAGATAAAGAAAAGGTTGATTTCCCTGCATTCAGAATTGAGATAAAATCGAATCTACCTCAGGGAGCGGGTCTGTCGAGTTCTGCTGCGTTAGAAGTTGCCATAATTACGGGGTTGAATGATATTCTCAATTTGAACCTTGATGACAGAAAGA
>JASGMR010000024.1 GCA_030156385.1 Kosmotogales bacterium | reverse complement strand
GTAGTCCCTTATACATTCTCCGCTGCCAAATATTTTTACTTCATCGTTTTTAAGCATTTTTTTTGAAAAAATAGCTACTACGCCCGCTTCTCCATTTGGGTCCTGTTTTGGGCCATATACATTTGCATATCTCAGGACAGTATATTTTAGGCCGAATTCGTGAGAGAAAAATCTCAAATAATTTTCTACAGAATATTTTGCTATTCCATAAGGAGAGATAGGTTTTGGAAATTCAGTTTCATCTGTAGGTATTTTACAGACATCATCACCATAAATAGCTCCTCCGGTAGAGGAAAAAATGATTTTTTCTGCTCCGTTTTCAACGGCCAGTTTGAGTAAATTCAACGTTCCCCTTATGTTCACGTCCATATCAAATACAGGCTCTCTAACGGATCTTGAAACACTTATTTGTGCTGCTAAGTGGAAAATATATCTTGGTTTATGTAAGAAAAAGATTTTTTTCATCATCTTTTCATCCGTAATATCCTGCTGATAGAACAAGGCCCTCGGATCGAGATTTTCTATTTTGCCGCTGGAAAGATTATCTACCACTATTGGAATTTTGTTGATTTCTATCAATTTATCCACAACGTGTGAACCTATAAATCCTGCGCCACCGGTAACTAAAATATTTTCTCCCATTTGATCACTCCTTTTTTAAATTTCTTCTCCATTTTTAATTTTTAAGTACAATTCTTTAATTCTCTTTATATCCTGCCAGGTTTTATCCTTTGGTGAACCCGGGTTTCTGGAAGGATTCCTCAGTAAATAACTCGGATGGTACATAGACATTATTTTTACCCCACCCCTCCATTCAAAAATATTTCCTCTGACTTCCCCCATTTTAACCTTTGGCAGACCCAGAAGATAAGCAAAAGAGGTGGAACCGAGAGTAACTATCAACTTGGGATTGATTATTGACAATTGTGCATAGAGATATTTTGAACAACTGTTCTCTTCTTCATTTGTGGGAACTCTGTTGTTTGGAGGTCTGCATTTGACTATATTTGTTATATAGAAGTCACCCCTGTCCAGTTCAACTGATTCAAGTATTTTAGAGAGCAATCTACCTGCCCTTCCCACAAAAGGAATCCCCGTTTTATCCTCTTCTTCTCCGGGGCCCTCTCCTATGAATACCACAGGTGTATTCACGTTACCGTTTCCCGGAACTGTTTTCGTTCTCGTTTTCGATAAAACGCAGTCATTACATTTTTCGATTTTTTTACTTATTTTTTCCAGTAATTCATCTTTATTATTCAATGTTTTCACCTCAGAATTTAAATTGAAAAAATGGTTTCCCTTCCGACAAACCTAAAAGAAGATATCTGTCACTGAATGCTTTTATATAGTATTTGATACCTATACCGTTCAGAATTTCTCCGAATTTTTTTACGTCCTTTCCAAATTTGAGCTTCAGATAGAATTCTATAGCCTGGCAGTGTAAATCAAAATATAACGGTTTTAATTTCGATAATGAATTGTCCCAGTCTTCTTCAGAAGCTTCGTTTAACAAACCGCTGAACGATCCTATTTCTAAAGTGAAATACCCGTCTGTATTATAATCAACGGTCATCCTTTTTAATAGTGAAGGCTTCAGAGATAAATCATTAATACCTACTTTGTAGGAGTCGTACTCCGAATTGTTATATTCGAAAGTGAATCCATAATCTTCGTATTTGGTTGTACCACCACCAACGATTTTATTTCCATTGAGATTGAGGCCTGATAAACCAATGGAAAATCCATTTTGCTCTGATTCTGTTGCTTTTCTTGTGGCGAAAAATACATTATCGAATAAAATATTATCGATCGAAAGTTTTGTGATATCAACGATAAAAAATTTCGAATTGGAATAACCCTCTGCCGTAGAAAAATACTTTGAAGGGTAAGGATAAGAATCACTGAATTTTTCAAATTCGGTGTTAAAATCAATAATCGCCGATTTCCAGTTGATCGTTTTTAACAGATTAAAATCACCGAATTCTAATTTAAATCTTTCAAAATATTTATTGGATTTATATACATAAGGATATTTCGTTTTCAATGAAATTGAAAATATATCATCGTAAGATATTTTTGCTGTCAGTGAAATATCATCGAACTTCTCTTCTGTCTCTGTCGTAGATGAATTCAAAGTCCAATTGACAGAGAGATCCAGTGAAAATGGAGAAAATTCAAGATTTAATTTGTCTACATTTACAAAGTTCGAAAATGTTTTATGTTCCCAGATGTAGTTTGTTTCGGTTTTATGTGAAAATGATCCTATATCGGTTCTGAGTGTGAGTGCTGTCTTTGTTGCTTCAAAGCTTGCCGGAAGCAAATTACTTTTGGAGTTCAATTCAAAGGTGAAGTTGGAGAGTTCAAATTTGTTATTCGTTTCTAAATATCCGTCTTTGATCCATTCGAAAGAACTTGGACTCGAAACCAGCGTTTCAAAATCCAAATCCACCTCGTAATCAACATCGAAATAACCTGTTTTTACTCCCGTTTTAAATTTACCCGGATGATCCCATTCAATTTTTCTGTCGATGAAATTATAATATATCTTCGGAATATACCCGAGAGAAAGATAATAGTATTCAAGATCCAAGGCGATATTATTATCGAGAGCCACTCCAACGTTGTTTTTTACTAAATCAAATTTGTTACTTGTCTCAGTTGCCTGATTGTATTTAAAATCAAATTCGTATTCAGGAATTAAAGATGATTTGAATGAAATGAAATCGTAATCTTTTGAGAAGATTTCAAATGTTTTCGATATGGAGTTTTCAGAAGTCCACCTAATTTCAGAATTCAACCTCGTTTCAAGGTAATTGCTTGAATCAATATCAATAAACCCTTTATAGGAGATTTTCAGAGGATCTATCCAGAAAAGTCTGGTATCGGTACTCTCGTCTTCCGAATTATAATTTAAAGCGTATTTCCCGGATACAGAGAATTTTTCATCACTGGATTTGTATGAAAAAATGTTCAGCGGCTTTCCTTTTTTGGTTGTGGGCATGGAAAATATTATTCCCGTCGGGGAGGCATTAACTGAAATTTTCAGATCCCCCGTTGTGGAAAAATTGCCTATATTAATGTTGTATTTGGTTATGTCGAAAGTAGTATCTTTAATGTTTTCGGAATCGAAGATATCTTTCCATTCTTCTGCGGAAGAATAAAAGTTCAAATTCAATTTTTTTATAGAACTTTTGAAGGGAAGAATTTCGAATTTAAAATCTTCAGTTTTCAGTGTTGCGTGGAGTTGAGACAATAAATTTTTTTCTATCATTCTCTTTCCTGCCAACAGGCTCATTTTAAAAGAATTTGAGTCGATTAAAAGAGGAGTGGCTACGACATCCAATTCATTTTTGAATTCAAGATTACTCAAATTAACTGTCCACAATTTCTCATCGAAATAATCTGCGTAAGAAAATTGAGATTCGAGTTCGATATTCCAATCCTCCGGCGAACTGATGTCCAAACCGAAAAATAGCATATCGGTGGCATTTAATGTCTTTTTGACATCAAATGGATCTAAGGTAATGGTTTTGGTTTTATTATCCTTTGTTTCCTTTTTTGAACCCAGGTTATAATCTTTAAATGGTTCGGCGATAAACTCGGAAGGATCGTTGTGATAATAGATTCCTCTGAAGTTCATATTCAAAGAAGTTTTGGGTTTGATTCCGAAATATCCTCCGTAATCGGATATCTCGTCTTCGGTTTCACCTACTTCCGCAAACAATGTTGTATTGAAATAATCATTGTATAAAATAGCGTTACCGGAAAAGTAATCGTTGGCTGTGCTCCAGTCTCTTTGCCATATACCTTCGAGAGTTAACCAGGCGAGATTAAAATTTCTGAAAGTCATTGTTGTTATACTTTTAGTCAGATTACTCCAGTCAAAATCAAATGTTCTGAGTTCTGGATCAACGAGCGAAAATTTATAATATGGCAAATAAAGAACGGGAACTTTACCTATGTAAACGATGAGATTTTTTATCTCTGCATAATCATCGGGAACTATAACGGCTTCGGATACTTTGAATCTATAATGTGGATCAGCCTGATCACAGGTTGTTATATAACCATTTTCTAAAATTGTTTGATTGGGGTATTCCAATTGTGTTGTCGAGAGATTCCCTTTTAAATACAGCTTTGTTTTTTTTTCCTTTTTTTTATCCTGAGTTTGAATGTTCTGCTCTGTATTCCCATACACTTCAACAGCCGAAACTAAATTATTTTCCAGATTAACAACCAGTCTTTCTGCCTCTAAATACTGCGAGTCGGATTTCATAATTACATTACCCCAGAAAGACATTGAAACAGGATCACCATCGTCGGTTAAAAGGGCCGCATAATCGGCATCTATTTCTGTTTTTGATGAATCGGTTGTTATTATTACGTGTACACCGTCGTGAAAAAGAATTTCTTCATTTATATAACCGTATGTATCTCCCTGGATATCCAGTTTATTTGTCCCGTTTCCGGCTTTCAGCATCGTTGGTAAAGCGAGAAAAATGAGTAGAATTATTGAAACCTTGATCAATTTGTTTATTATGGTTGCGATTCTGAATGAAAATTTCGAATCAATAATGAAGTAACAAATCAATCCTATCGTTATGAAAATTATATTAGGTATCCAGGGAGCGAGATTGGGATTTATTATGCTCTCTTTTCCTATCGCACTCAGCCAGGCCCCAGATCCCTGATAAAAAACAATGAGAATAAAGGTGAGAATTACTGACCAAGATTTGGATTTAAAACCGGCTATTAAAGATAGGGGTACACCTAATAACACCAGCACTAACGGACCTATCGACTGAGAGTACTTTTCCTGAAGCACAACCTGATATGCTGAAGTGTCTATACCCATTTCCGAATAAGTTTTTATACGCTGTCTTAGTTCTGCACTGGTCATTTCATCGGCACTTTTAGTGTTTCTTATATATTCTTGAATGTCTTCGGATAATTCGAACTCCAATTCACCGAAGGGATGATCAAGTATTAAAAAACCATCCCTGTCAACTTCATATATTCTTCCATCATACATATACCAGGAATCTTTTTCATTTTCAGCTCTTCTTGCACTGACGACTCTTTTTGTACCATCAGAAAAATCGTAGAAAAGAACGTCATACAACACACCTGTTTCCGGGTCGATTCTTTTAATATACAAATACTTTCCTGAACCATCATCAATAAAAGTATTCTCTTTTATTACTGATTCAGGACGATTATATATGAATTTCGCCATGGCTTCGTCGGCGAGTTTATTGGATACAGGAACCAGATAATCGTTGAAAAAATATGCGACAAAACATAAAAGTATTCCGATAATGATAAATGGTATTACGAGTTTTCTTAACGTTACCCCGTGAGTTTGAAAAGCTATTAATTCATTATGAGATCTCATTCTGGACAGTATCCAAAGAATTGCAAAGAGTACTCCTACAGGCAATCCCATAACAATAAACATCGGAAGGTTGTAATATATAAGGATCAACATTTTATCTATTCCAACTTTATATCTCACAATCAGTTCTGCCAGTTGATATAACAGTTGGAGGCTGATAAAAACAACGAATGCTGAGAGGCCCATAAAAAATGGCCCTAATGTTTGCTTAAAAATATACTTGAACAATATTCTCATATTTATCTCCTCAGCTTTTATTACATTTTTTCATCCAAAGTACCGTTTGTACATTTATATATTTTTGCATTTTCAATGTAAAATGAGGTTTCGTTTATTTTAATTATGTTATTTCCGATTTGATTTATTGCTTTAAAAATATTGTATACCTTTAAAATTTTATCGCAGGATTCTCCGGATTCCTTTATAAAATCTATTATTTCAAACTCCAGATTATCTATTATTTTTTGGAGAAAGTTTTGCATCTTACAAATTTTATTCGATTTTTCGTAAGAGAAAGAAATAAAATTATCTATGGTCTCTCTTGTCATTGCTTTAAGCGTTTTGAAACTTAATTTCAGCTGTTCATTGAAAAAGGGAGTGTTTATATTTATTAAAAACTTATTTGTTTTAGAGATTTCAACTAACGACAGTCCGATTTGATATAGAACATTTATTAAGTGATTTGTCATGGCTAACAATCTTAAGTTTTTTCCCCTCGCGTCAATTATACTGTATATTCCGTTATATTCTTTAAAGATGTTATTATAATAATCACTGATTATATCTTCGGAAAACAGTACGATGTGGTTCATCGTGCTGTTTTTCTCTATAACAGCAACTTCCAGTTTGTTCAGTATCTCCTGAATATATCTTGCCATCGTTAAGATATTCTTTTTTAAAGATTGAATTTTTTCTTTTGAAATTTTATCAACCATTATTCAATCTGCCTCCAAAAAACATCTTTTTATTCAGGATTTTTATGAAATCAATTTCTTCTTTTACCAGAAAATAGACCGATTTACCGGACATTTTGACGATTACTCTATCACCTTTAAATATCTCTTTTATCAATTGCCCGTCACTGTAGATTTTTAAAGGATATCCTTTGCATGTTGTGACAGATATTTGTGTAGATTTTTCTTTCCCCGCTATTATACTTCCGACATATGGATTGTGACATGCTATAGGAGTTATTTGATAAACGTCTGTGTCAGGTATTATTATTGCTCCTCCGGAGGAGAGATTATATGCCGTCGAACCGGATGATGAACATATTATTATCCCATCTCCCGAGACTCTGAAGGACGAATAATTGGAGATTTTAATATCTAAAGTTACGGTTCTAGATGGATCTCCCCTCTCTATAGAGAATTCATTCAGCGAATAATACGTTTTTTCCCTTGTTTCCATACTGAGAAGGGTAACTTTATGCTTCTTAAGTTTTTCTTTAACGAAAAGAGCTAAAATTTCTTCAAAATTATCTATTCTGAAAGGTGTTAAGAAACCCAGACTGCTGTTTCTCGAAAAACATAAAACGGGTGTTTTATTTGAAATAGCTGTGTGTACAGAACTCAGAACCGTTCCATCACCGCCAAAATTTAATATTGCATCGAGTTGTCCTTCATCAGGTTTTTCGGTGTACTCCAATCCCAAACTATCGATCGTTTTTATGATTTTTCTTTTTTCAGAGGAATTTAAGTAGTTGTCTCCAAATTTTAATAAGAGTTTTTTTCTCATTTTTCTATTACCATAAACTGGTATTCTTCCCTTCATATTTTATCCTTAAATGTTTATAAGCTTTTTCAGTTGCACATCTTCCCCGCTGAGTTCTTATCAAAAAACCTCTTTGAAGAAGGTAAGGTTCATATACTTCACTTATCGTTTCAGATTCAATACCTGTAGAAGCGCTCACTGCCTTTATTCCAACGGGTCCTCCATAATAATTTTTTATTATAATATTTAATATTTTTCTGTCCGTGTTGTCCAAACCATACATGTCTATCCCTAAAATATCCATGGTTTTTTTTACAGTTTGAATATCAATGACATTTTTTTTGTCTACGGTGGCCATATCTCTCACTCTTCTCAGAATTCTATTAGCTATTCGGGGAGTTCCCCTGGAAATTTTTGAGATTAATTCAGCCGCTTCTGAGTTAATTTCTACATCGAGAATATTAGATGATCTGTTTATTATTTTTTTTAAAGAAATTTCATCATAAAAATCTATTTCTAAAATCATTCCAAACCTATTTCTTAAGGGCGCTCCAATTAATCCGGATCTGGTTGTGGCACCCACGAGAGTAAATGGATTAATTTCTATTCTTATTGATCTTGCGCTCGGTCCTTTCCCTATCATAATATCTAGTTGAAAATCTTCCATTGCGGAATATAAAATTTCTTCCACAGATTTTCCCAAACGATGAATTTCATCGATAAAGAGGACATCTCCCCTTTCCAGTTGAGTCAGCATGGCGGCCAAATCCCCCTGCTTCTCAATTACAGGCCCTGAGGTTATGTATATATTACTTGAAAGTTCATGAGCAATAATATTTGATAAAGTGGTTTTTCCAAGACCCGGAGGACCGGCAAGAAGGATGTGATCCAGCGTTTCTTTTCTTTTTAAAGCAGCTTTTATAGAGATATTGAGGCTTTTCTTTATATCATCTTGTCCTATGTACTCGTCTATTGATTTTGGTCTTAAATTTTTTATTAAATATTCTTCTCCATTTTCATCGGGAGACAGGACCCTATTATTTTCCATAATTATATCTTCCTGATAATATTATTGATTTTTTTAAAAAAATTTCATCATAAATTGTTTCAAATACAGAATTTAAAATTTTATGCAAAACGGTTACCTCCAATATTATTTTAACTGTGTTCTATGAATTAAATTATAACAAAAAACCCAGGAGACTATCCTGGGTTTTCAATTGTTTGAAAAATATATTATTGCGGTTTTGGCATTGTCCAGCCTATAATACCAACTATTATACCCGCAACACCAGCTGCTATTCCAATATAACCGAGCGTTTGGGCATCGGTTTTCACTTTATTCAATTCTTCCGGTGTAACGATCCCGGAATTAACTTTCGCGTTTATTTCTCCCACTTTTGTACTCAGAGCATCAACGTTTTCCTGAACCTGTCCGACCGAATAGTCTACTTCACTCTTGGTTGCATATTTACCAATATTTTCATTTAAAGATGATATCATTCCCTGAAGGGTAGCGATTTTTGAATTCATAATTTCTAATTGATCTTCATTAGCACTGATTTTTGAAGTGTTGTTTCCTATTTGAGTTGTCAGAGAATCAAAATTACCACTCAGACTTGAAATTTCATTGCTTAAATTTTTATTTGCCGTCTCAAAAGTCAGTAATTTCGCTTCGATTTCATCGAATTTCATCTTATTCGAGGAATCGGAATAGTCAAAAGAAGTTGAAAGATTCGCAACATCACTCTTCAGATTAGTCAGTGATTTGGTTAATACGGTTATATTATCTGCGTTTGTAGCGATTCTCGAATCGTTGTTATTTAAGGAATCTTTATTTTCATCTAAAATTGTTTCTACATTCAATAATCTGGAGCTCAATCCGTTCAGTTCGTCTTGCCCCGCGAGGAATTTAATTCTGGATTCTACATCAGCCAAAGTGGCATATTTTTGCAGATCACTTTCCGTGACAAAAGACAGCGCTAAGCTGTTTAATCTTGCTTCTATATCGGAAACCTTTTTCTCAACTTCTTTTTGGAATTCGGTGCTATCAAGGTTTTCCAAAGCGGAAATATCCGTTTCAAGGGACTGTACACTGGAAAGAATAGAATCCATGTTACTGTCAACTTTAGCACTCAATTCGTTGATGTCCTTGGCATTCAGGGAAACATCTTTACTTAAATTTGTCATTTGATTCTTCAGCGCATCAACAGTAGAGTTCAATGATGAGCTGTTATCACTTTTAGACAATTCAACAAAAAGCTTGTTTACTTCACTCTCTAAGGAGTTAATTCTGGCCTCCAGATCAAGCGACTGGATTATTTTTCCGTTTTCGTCGGTTACCGCCAATTCAAGATTGTCAAGTTGAACTGCAAATCTTGGATCAACTGTACCAGAATTATCACCCATACCGGATTCTGCATACGAAATAAGCTTATCCAGAACCACCGCGGTTTGATATCTGGTTAAAGGATCATTACCGTTGAAGTAATAATTTCCATCTGTACCCTTAATTCCGCTCAAAATTCCAAGATCAGTAAGCTCCATGATTGCGGGATATGCCCAATGTGTTGAACTGACATCGATAAAATTTACGGCATATACGTTAGCAAAAAGGAGAAAGAATGTTGCTAATAAGATAAATACGATTTTTTTCAATTAATTCACCTCCCAATTATTCGATAAAATTTTATCATAAAAGATAGTGCATTAGAAGTGTTAACATGGTAATATTTACATTATGGGAGGTGTCACTCTTGAAAAGAACACATACTTGTGGTGAGCTTAATAAAAAAAACCTTGGCGAAGTGGTTATTTTGAATGGATGGGTGGAAAGAATAAGAGATCTGGGAGGAATAAAATTTCTTCTTTTGAGAGATAGATATGGATTTACTCAGGTGGTAATCGATCCTGATAAAAATAAAGATTTATATAAAAAAGCGAATAAAATCGGTAACGAGTATACTCTTGAAGTTTCGGGTACTGTAAGAGCCAGACCGGATGAAGCCATCAATAATAATATGACAACCGGGGAAATAGAAATTTTAGCTGAGGACTTTATAATACTGTCGGAATCTGAAAATCCTCCAATATATATAAATACCGAAGAAGATGAAGCTTCAGAGGATTTGAGATTAAAATACAGATATCTTGACCTAAGAAGAAAAAAGATACAGAAGAATATAATTTTGAGACATGAAGTTGCACAGGTAATGAGAGAATATTTGAATAATTTGAATTTTATAGAGGTTGAAACTCCCATATTGGGGAAAACTACTCCTGAAGGGGCACGAGACTTTTTAGTACCTTCCAGGACAAGAAAAGGAAATTTCTATGCTCTTCCACAGTCTCCTCAATTGTATAAGCAGCTTTTGATGGTTGCCGGTTTTGACAGGTATTATCAAATAGTAAAATGTTTTAGGGACGAAGATTTCAGAGCCGATAGGCAACCTGAATTTACTCAATTGGATTTGGAAATGTCATTTGTTGATCAGGAGGATATTTTTAAGTTGATTGAGGGTTTATTCAAAAATATTTTTGAAAAAGTTTTAAGTTCAGAGATCAATACTCCTTTCGAAAGAATGACATATAACGATGCCATTACAAATTATGGTTCCGATAAACCGGATTTGAGATATGGCATGAAGTTCGAGGATTTGACCGATTATTTTAATTTCAGCACGATTAGTTTTATAAAAAGTGCTTTGGAAGAAAAAGAAAAAATAACGGGATTTATAGTAAAGAATCTTTCTGAAAATTATTCAAGAAAAAAGATTGATGAATTTACGGAGTTTTTCAAAAGTCTTGGTATGAGTGGCTTGCTGTGGATAAAAGGCGGTAATAATATAAAATCGTCAATTTTGAAAGTCTGTCCTGAGGAAGTGAAAAAAATAGTTAAAGATTTTTCAATATCTGAAAATGATATTTTGTTTATGGGAATAGGAAAGGGATATGGTTATTACAAGAAATTGGGAAGGCTGAGAGATAAGGTCATTAAAGACAATTGTTTAACCGCTGAAGGTTATGATATCCACTGGATTACAGATTTTCCTATGTTCAGTTACGATGAAGAGGAAAAAAGATATAAAGCGGAACACCACGCTTTTACCATGCCTGATTTAGCTGATTTGGAAAATTGTTTTCCTGATGAGATAGATAAGATCAAATCCACTTCTTATGACCTTGTACTGAATGGTTTTGAATTGGCTAGTGGAAGTGTGAGAATTCACAGAAGGGATATTCAGAATAAAATTTTCAAAATTATCGGGATAAATGACGAGGAAGCAAATGAAAAATTCGGTTATTTGCTTGAAGCCTTCAAGTATGGTCCACCACCTCATGCAGGAATCGCAATTGGAGTTGATAGGCTGATAGCTATTTTTGCCAACGCAAACTCAATAAGGGATGTGATAGCTTTTCCTAAGGTTGCGAGTGGAGCAGATTTGATGACCGGTGCACCAAACGAACCATCTGATGATCAATTAAATGAATTAGGCATAAAAAAATAGGCGGGGAGAAAAGATGAACATAGCTATCGATGGCCCGGCAGGTTCAGGCAAATCTTCTGTTGCAAAAAGTGTGGCAAAGAAAATAGGTTTTGTATATGTTGATACTGGATCGATGTACAGGGCGATGGCTTTAAAGGCGTTAAATAATAATGTAAATATAGATGACAACGAAGAAGTCAGGAGGTTAATTTCTGAAACATCTTTTTCTCTTGATAGAAAAAAATTATTGATTGATTCAAATCCTATTTCAGATAAAATAAGGGATGACAAGGTAACTTCTTTGTCTTCTAAGATAGCTATAAATAGGGATATCAGAAACTTTTTGGTCAGCGAACAGAGAAAAATAGCTGAAAACAATAATGTGGTTATGGAAGGCAGAGATATTGGTACGGTGGTTTTAAAACAATCGAAAAACAAATTTTATTTAGATGCCAATCCTGAAGTCAGAGCGGAGAGAAGGCTTTTGCAAAAAAATGAAGAATTTACCGAAGCGAATCTGAAAAATACCATATCCAGTATAAGAGAAAGGGATGAAAGAGATTCTTCCAGAGAAATAGACCCTTTGAGAATCGCCGAAGATGCGAAGTATATTGACACTTCCAATTTGACACTGGAAGAAGTAGTGGATATTATAATAAATGAGTTGAAAAGATGAAAATAATAGTTTCTAAAGAAATTGGTTTTTGCTCGGGAGTGAGAAGGGCAATTAAGATGGCATTTGATATCTGTGAAAAAAACGAAAAAATTTTTTCAATTGGTGAAATTGTGCACAATGAAACGGTTATGAGCGATTTTCCGCAGATTTTTGTCAGCAGTGAAGAGGCCATTTCTTCTGTAAACAACGAAGATTTCCCTGTTCTATTGAGAGCCCATGGGGTAACGAAAGAATTTGAGAATAAAATAAACAATAAATACAGTAAAGTTATAGATTTGACTTGCCCGATAGTGTACAATGTATTTGGTCTGGTAGAAAAATATAGTTTCTCAGGATACAATATTTTGGTCTATGGTAAAAGAGACCACCCTGAGGTAAAAGCTATACTTTCAAGGGCAAAAAGAGGCTATGTTTTTCAGAAAACAGGAGAGTTTGAAGAGATTTTAGAAAATTTCAATAAAGACAGTATGGTGGCTTTAATTTCTCAAACAACAATGAATAGTAAAAATTATGGATATTACAAAAATATCCTTTCAGAAAAAAATTTTAAAGATGTGCAGCTTTTTGATACAATATGTGATGTAACGATAAAAAGGGAAAAAGCTGTTGAGGAGTTAATTGAAAAATGTGATGCAATAGTGGTCATTGGAGGTAAAAAAAGTTCTAATACGAGAAAATTATATGAAATTGTTATAAAAAGTGGAGTTAAGGGGTATCTTGTTCAAAAGCCTGAGCAGTTGAATCTTTCAGAAAAAATTGAAACCTTAGGAATTATCAGCGGTACTTCCACTCCTGAAAAGCAAATAGATGAAATTTTAAATTATATAAATGAGAGTGTGTGAGTATGGGAGGGATTAACGAATGAACGAAAAGGTCCATAATAATAATGAAGTAACAATGGATCAATTAATGAATCAAATGGAAAAACCTGCTATTGGCAGAGGAAGGGTTAAAGCTGAAGTACATTCAATTCTACCTGATGGAGTATTTTTAATACTTGATGGAAAATTGGATGGTTTTTTGCCTGAAAGTGAACTGGTCAGGGATATTAATGAATATAAAAAAGGAGATGAACTCGAAGTTCTTATTCTCAAGAACGATGAGGAGCAAGGACAAAGTGTTGTTTCTGAAAAGAAAATATATCATAAAATTGCTCAGAAAAAAGTTGAAGACGCTTTCAAAAAAAAGGAAAATATAGAAGGAATTATAGATGAGGAAATAAAAGGTGGATATCAGGTTACTCTTCTTAAGGGAATTAAGGCATTTTTACCCGGATCTGAGTCCATGTATAAAAGAGGCAGGGCTCCTCTGAATAAGAAACTCAATTTTAGAGTAATAAAATATAGAAAACAGAGAGGTGCCCCGAATATAGTGGTTTCCTTAAAGGAAATAAAGAAAGAGTATGTTGAAAAATATTTTGAAAAATTTGAGTTGGGTCAGATTGTGAGTGGAAAAGTCGAAAGCATAAAAAATTTCGGGGCATTTGTCAAACTGAATGATTATATTACCGCTCTTATTCCCGCCTCAGAGATTTCCTGGGATAACACGAAAAGAATATCTGATATTTTGAAAATCGGCGAAAATGTGGAAGGAAAAATTATCAATTTAGATTTGAATGAAGAAAAAATTTCCCTGAGTGTAAAGCAACTGACCCCGGATCCGTGGTTGGATGTTTTAGGAAAATATCCCGTTGGGGGCGTTGTTAATGGTGAGGTTAAGAATATTACCCCATTTGGTTTTTTTGTTGCTTTAGAGCCAGGTGTAGAGGGATTGGTACATATATCTGAAGTCTTTTGGGGTAATGTAAAGAAAGATTTAAAAAGTGTCGTTGAAACCGGAGAAATGGTAAAAGTTTTAATAAAAGAGATCGATGATAAAAAAAGAACTATTTCATTGAGTTATAAAGAAGTATTGGGAAATCCATGGGATAATGTTTCTGAAAAATATTTCCAAGATAAAATCTATGAAGGAAAAGTTGTAAAAATTCTTCCTATGGGAGTAATAGTGGAACTGGAAGATTATGTTTCCGGATTTGTTCCCGTTTCGGAAATATCGTGGAACTTTGTTGACAGCATCGAAGATGTGGTAAAAGAAGGAGATATGGTTAAGGTAAAAATACTCAGTATAGATGAAGAAAATGAAAAAATGAGAATGAGTATTAAGCAGGGCGAAGAGGATCCATGGAGAAACGTTATAGAAAATTATAGTGTTGGCGACAAAGTCACAGGAACGGTAAAGAGATTTACGAAAAACGGCGCTATAGTCCTTATAGATGAATGTAATGTGGAAGCTTTTTTGCCAATTTCGCAGGTAACCATACGTAGAATTGAAGAAATTGAAGAAGAATTGAATATTGGAGATCAGAGAGAGTTTAAAATTATAAAGGTAATATATCAGCCTGAAAATGATTTGAGAAACATGAGAGTTTCCATAAGGCAGTTATTGAAAGACAAAGAGCAGGAAGAAGCGAGAAAAATGATAGATCAAATGAATGAAGGAATTGATGAATCTGGTGAAACGTCTATGGAAAAGCAGTTAAAGCAGATCCAGGAAAAAATGGAAAATAGTGAAGAAGAGGAGTAAAATTTGGCAACCGTTTTAATTATTGGAAGACCAAATGTAGGAAAATCGACTCTTTTCAACAGGTTAGTCGGCGGAAGAGAGGCGATAGTTGATAATTTAGAAGGATTAACCAGGGATTTTAAGATCGGAAAAGTTAAATGGTATGAAAAGAATTTTGATCTTATCGATACGTGTGGTCTGTTCGACAATCCCAAAGATATTATAGAAGAAAAAATGAAGGAGGTTACCTTTAATTTAATAAATGAGGGTGACCTCATTTTGTATCTTGTCGATGGAAAAAACGGTATTGTAGGATCAGACCAGGAATTTGCTGAAAAGATAAGAAAGAGCGGTAAAGAAGTAATATTAGTAGCAAATAAAGTTGAGAATGAAGATAAATATAAAGAAGAGCATGAATTGGATTTGTATTCTCTTGGATTAGGGGAACCGTTTCCTATTTCTGCAGTTCATGGAATAAACAAACATGAATTATTGGAGATAATAACCGATAAATTGGAAAAAAAGGGTTTTGATCTTGAAGATTCTGATGAATCCGAATCCATCAAAATTGCGATTGTGGGCAAACCCAATGCAGGAAAATCATCGATTTTTAATAAGATAATCAAGAATGAACGGAGTCTGGTTACCGAAATTGCTGGTACTACAAGAGATACAGTGAATGAAAGAATAAAAATAAATGAAAATGAATATATATTTATTGATACCGCAGGAATAAGAAAAAAATCCAAAGTGAAAATAAAAAATGTTGAGTATTACAGCGTTATGAGAGCAGTAACTGCTATTCAAAAATCAGATATTGTTGTCATGGTTATAGATGCAACAGAAGGAATTGGAAGTCAGGACCAAAAAATTGCCGGAATTATTGAGAATTCAGGAAAAGGTGTGATAGTAGTTTATAACAAATCGGATCTGATTAATGAGAAAGCGAGAAAAGAATTGATCGAGGAATTTGAGATGCAATTCTATTTTATTAATTACAGTCCGGTGTTGTTTGTTTCTGCGTTAAATGGTACAGGAATAAAAAAAATAATTGATTCTATAGAATTAGTTAGAGAAAATATTCAAAAAAAGATACCGACAGGAATCCTCAATAATGTTGTATCGAGATATACTTTAAGTACGCCGCCTGTTGGAAATGGAAGAAAAAAAGCAAAAATTTATTATTCTACTCAAATATCTACGAAACCACCTGTTATAGGTTTGTTTGTAAACGATCCGGGATTGTTTAATGAATCTTATTTGAGAGGGTTGAGAAAAATGATAAGGACGAATATTGATCCATTTACCGGTAGCCCGATTTATTTGAAACTTAAAAGGAAAAAGAAATAATGGATTATGTTTTAACAATATTTTTGGGATATTTAATCGGCTCCATTCCATTCAGTTATATTGTTCCAAAGCTTGTTGATATTGATATTAGAAAAGTTGGCAGTGGAAATGTAGGCGGAACAAATGTGATGAGAAAAATGGGTGGAGTAATAGGTTTTACCACTATGTTTATGGATGGATTCAAGTCATTTATTCCCATGCTCATCGGAAGAGCTTTCTTTAAATGGGATATCTATTTGGCAATGTTGTTTGGATTTGCGGTGTGCATTGGCCATATCTTTCCACTTTTTTTAAAATTCAAAGGGGGAAAGGGGGTAGCCTGTACTATAGGAACATTCACCGCGATTAACGGACTCTTTTTGCCCATCTTTCTGGTTTTCTGGTTTACAATAACTATATTGACCAAATATGTTTCAGTTGCATCATTAGTTTCTCTGGCGGTTATAACCACTTTAGCATTTGAGGAATTTGGTTTTATAGCGGGTTTACTTTTTTTAAGCTTTCTTATCCTCAATGTAGTTATGCACAGAACAAATATAGACAGATTACTGCACGATAAAGAGAATAAAACCAATTTAATAGAAGCATTCAAAAAATTTGGAAATAAGGAAAATTAAAATATTGTCATCAGAACTGTATAAATAGAACCGATTATTAATGAAAGCAGAGTTATAGGAAGAGAGTATTTTATATAATTGATATATCCGAATCTTTCATTGGTATGTTGTTCCAGTAATCCAACTCCCACCATATTTGAAGCTGCACCGGTGATAGCCCCGCTTCCACCGAAACAAGCGCCTATGGATAAAGACCACCAGATTTCCGGTGATACGTTATAGCTTATTATCAATGTTTGTATTATGGGTATCATTATAGTCACCACGGGAACTGCACCTATAAAACTTCCGGCAACGGCCGTTATCCAGATTATAGTTAAATACAACAATATAGGTGTTGATGAAAGATTTCCCAAAACGCCTGATAAAAATGAAGAAATTCCCACTTCCTGTAGGGAAAATGAAATTATGAATAGACCGACGAAGAAAAATATTGTATCCCATTCGATCTCTTTCGTTATTTCCGCAAAATTTTTGTTTGAAATAAGCATTAAAAATGCTGCACCGGACAGGGCTATTATCGAAGCGTCATAATTAAAAATATCATGGGTTAAAAATCCAAAGATAACTAAAACAAATACAAAAAGAGCTTTTTTTAATTCTTTTTCAGATTTGATGGCCTTTTTGGGATCGGTGTTGGAAAATCTTTTTAAAGAATCGGATTTTTTAGCGACGGGTCTAAAATATTTTCTATCTGAAAAAAGCAAAGAAATAAAAGCAATTATCGCTACTAAAGGTCCGAGATATATAACGAAATCTATGAAACCGAATGTGCTTGCCGATCCGATCAGAATATTCGGAGGATCTCCTATGATTGTTGCTGTACCTCCAATATTGGCAAATAATACTGTGAGTATTATATATGGTTTTGGGGATATTTCAAGAGAATCGGAAACCAAAAAAATTATTGGAGAAAACAATAGGATTGTTGTCACATTATCAAGAAGGGCCGAGAAAAATGCTATGGTTATCATAAAAAAGAAAAATAATATTCTGACATTTCCTCTTGAGAATTTCACGATATATATTGCAACGTACTCAAAAAATCCGGTGGATTTTAATATACCAACAATAATCATCATACCCATCAGGATTCCCAGTGTGTTGAAATCTACGTAAAAACCAATTTTTTCCGCTGAATAATTTGAGATTATTTTGAAAAGTAAGATAGCCATACCTGCAGAAAAAGCAACAGTCGATCTTTTGAATTTTCCTGTAATAATTAAAAAATATGTAATTGTAAAAACTACCAGAACAACAACAAGATCCATTTTATCACCGAATTTCAGTATAGCATTTTTTGGGAATATTAACAAATAAATAAATTATTCATTTAAAATATTTTTTAAATTAAAATTCATACATATACCGCAATTTGAACAGTCGTTCCATCTGCAATCTGCCGTTGTTTTTTCAAGTAAGGCTTTTTTATTTTCAGAAATCAGAAAATCTTTATCGATTCCCATATCAATTTTTTCCCACGGATTGTTTTTTTCGTACGGTATTTTTGATAAATAATTTTCGGGACTTATGTCACTTTTTTCAAATGCCGAGACCCATTTATTATAATCGAATTCTTCCGTCCACTCATCATATATACAGCCTTTATTATATGCATCAACTATTAATGAGGATAGTTTTCTGTCTCCCCTGGAAAATATCCCTTCAATCGTGGCTTTTTTGGGATCGGATATCGATAATTTTCCAAATTTATTAATTACGTACAGTTTTTTGATTTTTTCTTTTGCTTCCTCGATGCTTATTTGTTTTTCAAATTGAAATGGTGTAAAAGGTTTTGGAATAAAAATTCCCACAGAAACATTCAATTGACGAAATCCAATTCTTTTTATCATTCTCGATAGGTCAACAATTCCATAAATATCTTCATCTCTTTCGGTTGGAAGTCCTATCATAAAATATAATTTAATTCTTTCCCAACCTGAATCAAAGGCCTTTTTTGCCGTTGAAATTATATCTTTTTCAGAAATGTTTTTGTTTATGATATCTCTCATTCTCTGTGTTCCGGCCTCCGGGGCGAAAGTCAATCCGGTTTTTTTAATAGAAGCTATTTTTGAAGCTATCTCTATTCCAAAATTATCGACTCTTGTTGAAGGTAAGGAGAGCGAAATTTTTGATTCGCTCATGTATTTGTATAGAATGTTCGTTAATTTCTTTATTGAAGTGTAATCCATAGTGCTAAGTGAGAGTAATGAAAGTTCTCCATAACCTGTATTTTCAATTAATTCTGGAACAGCTTTAATTATTTCTTCATATGTTCTCTCTCTGACCGGTCTGTAAAAAAAGCCAGCGGCGCAAAATCTACAGGATCTTGAGCACCCTCTTAACAGTTCTATTGATGCTCTGTCATGAACTATTTCATAAAACGGAACTATTGGACGGGTTTCTATTTCAGAGTCAGAAAGGGACTTGAAAAATTTTTTCTTAATACTCTTCTGATTCAGTTGTGGAACATAAATACCATCCAGTTTTCCGATTTTGGAAAGTAGCTCTCCCCTTCTTCCTTCCCTTAAAAGTGTTAAATTTTCTTTTATGATTTTAGAAACATCCAAAGTTATTTCTTCGCCGTCCCCAATAACAAAAAAATCAAAAAAATCGGAAACAGGTTCCGGATTTATCATACAAGGACCACCACCGACTATTAGCGGTTCATCCGTTCTATTAACAGAAAAGAAAGGTATATTACACAGGTCCAGTATTCCAAGAATATTTGTATATGATAGTTCATATTGAAGAGTTATTCCTATTATATCGAAAGAATTTGCCGATGAGTACGTTTCAAGTGAATAGAGGGGAATGTTGTTATTTTTCATTTCAAAAAACATATCTTTCCATGGTAAAAAAGCTCTTTCTGCATAAATATCCGCAGATTCATTTAAAATTCTGTAAAGTATTTTTAAACCCGTATGTGACATTCCAATTTCGTATGTATCGGGAAAAACAAATAAAAATCTTAATTTATCTGCGACTTTTTTTCTTTTTATATTTAATTCATTTCCAAAGTATCTCGAAGGTTTTGAGACCCTATGCAAAACCCCCGAGTTATTTAACCATTTTTTTATATTCAAACTGACACCTCATTTTTTTATTATCATAAAATTATCATAAAAATATGATGATTTTACTTAAATAATAACTCAGAAAGCTCTTAAATACATTTCCTGCATATTGAAATTTTTTTTTAATCTGTTTTAATAAGAATAGAAGAAAGAGGGGGGTTGTATGGATTACAAAAAAATAAAAGAAAGAGAAGCAAAATGGAGTGAAGCTACCTTAAATAAAGTTTTAAAAAGATTTCCGGAAAGAAAAGAGACATTTAAAACATCTTTTGGAGAAGGCATAAAAAGTATATATTCTCCGCTTGATGTTGAATCAGAAGACTTTTTGAGTGATGTTGGATATCCGGGTGAGTATCCATACACCAGGGGAGTTCAACCTACAATGTACAGGGGAAAATTATGGACAATGAGGCAATATGCGGGGTTTGGGGATGCCGAAGAATCAAATAAGAGATACAGGTATCTTCTTTCCCAGGGGCAAACTGGTTTATCTATTGCATTTGATTTGCCCACCCAGATAGGTTACGATTCGGATGATGAAATGTCCGAAGGAGAAGTGGGAAAAGTTGGAGTTGCGATTGATTCATTGAAAGATATGGAGACATTATTTTATAATATTCCTTTAGACAAAGTGAGTACTTCAATGACTATAAATTCGACGGCAGCAATACTTTTATCTATGTATATGGCTGTGGCAGAAATGCAGGGAGTGAGTCCGGATAAATTGAAAGGAACGATTCAAAATGATATCTTAAAGGAGTATATCGCAAGAGGAACCTATATTTTTCCTCCTAAGTCGTCTATGAGAATTATTACGAATATATTTGAATATTGTGCGGAGAAGCTTCCCGGATTTAACACTATCAGTATCAGTGGATATCATATAAGAGAAGCGGGGGCCAATGCTGTTCAAGAAATCGCTTTCACTTTGGCCGATGGTATTGCTTATGTTAATGCTGCGATTCAGGCCGGACTTGACCCGAATGTTTTTGGTAAAAGATTATCCTTTTTCTTTAACTCACATAATAATTTTTTGGAAGAAATATCTAAATTTAGAGCAGCAAGAAGAATTTGGGCAAAAATCATGAAAGAAAAATTCAATGTAACCGATAAGAAAGCACAGATGTTAAGATTTCACACTCAAACGGGTGGTTCCACATTGACTGCTCAGCAGCCTATGAACAATATTGTAAGAGTTGCTTACCAGGCTTTGGCCGCTGTTTTTGGGGGGACGCAATCACTCCACACAAATTCGTATGACGAGGCATTGGGATTACCTACCGAGGAGTCGGTCACAATCGCTCTCAGGACACAGCAGCTTATAGCTTATGAAACAGGTGTTTCGGAGGTCGTTGACCCATTCGCGGGATCGTATTATGTTGAAAATTTAACTAACAGAATTGAGAACGAAGTCAATAAATACATTGATAAAATTGAGAATATTGGAGGAATGGTCAAAGCGATTGAGGAAGGATTTCCACAGAAGGAAATAGGAGAAGCGGCATATAGGTATCAAAAAGATGTTGAAAAAGGGGAACAGATTATAATCGGATTGAATAAATTCAAGTCAGAAGATGAAGCAAAAAATGAAGTGTTAAAAATAAACGAAGAGGTAGAAAATAAACAGGTAGAAAAATTGAAAAAATTAAGGAAAGAGAGAAATAATGATGCTGTAAATGAAAATCTCTCGAAATTAGATGAAGCGGCATCAAGCGGAGAAAATTTAATGCCTTTTATTTTCTCATGTGTAAAATCATATGCAACGGTGGGAGAAATTTCGAATGTATTGAGACGAAATTTCGGCGAATATAACGAGTCGATAATATCATAGGAGGAAAAGATGCCGATTAAAGTTTTAGTTGCAAAACCAGGTTTGGATGGACATGACAGAGGTGCAAAAGTTGTAGCGATGGCTTTGAGAGATGCGGGAATGGAAGTCATTTACACGGGTCTCAGACAAACACCTTCTTCCATTGCTGATGCAGCATTACAGGAGGATGTTGACATTATAGGTTTATCTATTTTATCAGGAGCGCATAACAGATTATGTAAAAAAGTTCTGGATGCAATGAAAGAAAGAAATATTGAAAATAAACCTGTTTTTTTAGGGGGCATAATTCCTGAGGAGGATTATGAGAACTTGAAATCGATGGGGATTGTGGACATATTTGGTCCCGGGACATCACTCGAATTGATCGCGAAAAGGATAAAGGAAATTGTTAAAAAATAATTTTTTGGAAGTTGCGAAAAAAATATCGGTTATTGAGAACAATCACAGTAAGGCGAAAGAAATAATAGATGGTCTTCCTGAAAAGAGTTATTTCGTGGTGGGTATCACCGGAAGTCCCGGAGTCGGGAAGTCATCTCTCACCAATATTATTGCGATGAAATTTTTAGAAAAAGGTAAAACGGCTGTGTTGGCCATTGATCCTTCGAGCCCATTTACAGGAGGGGCTTTTTTAGGTGACAGAATAAGAATGAAAGACTCAGCCTCCAAAGGGGTATTTATACGGTCACTTGCGAGCAGAGGGAGTGTGGGAGGATTAAATCCCTCTATTTATGATACGGTGGAGTTTTTGGGAAGATCAGGTTTTGAATATATAATTTTAGAAACTGTGGGGACCGGTCAGGCTGAAACGGATATAAAAAATATTGCAGATGTGATTGTACTGGTTCTATCACCGGGAAATGGTGACGAGATACAGAGTATGAAAGCCGGTATTATGGAGATTGGCGATATTTATGTTGTCAATAAAATGGATCTTCCTGGTGCGAAAAGCCTTTATGCAAAGGTTAAATCGATATTGGAATTATCCAATAAAAATAACGAAGTGTTACTGACAGGTATGGCATATAAAGAAACAATTTACGATCTTTTTGATAAAATAAACATCGAATTGGGTAAAAAAACTCACAGAAATTCTGTTAAAAATAAAAGAGAAATCAACAGATTGCTTAATGTCGTGTTGAAAGAGATAAATGATAATTGCTTGAATTGTGAAAGTCTGGAAATAATCTATAAATTTATCAGGGAGGATCTTAATGAAGGGAAAAAAAGTTGATCATATAGGTATTGCGGTCAAAAGTATTGAAGAAAAAATAAATATATATAAGGATTTTTTGGGATTTGATGAAATAGAAATAGAAGAACTGAAAGACAGAGGATTGAGGGTTGCAATGATCAAAGTCGGAGAAACTAGAATTGAACTATTGGAATCGACAAGTGATTACAGTACAATAAAGAAGTATTTGGAAAAAAAGGGCGAAGGTATACATCATATAGCTTATGAAGTGGACAATTTTGATAAAATCGAACTGCTGGCGGAGAAAGAAAATATCAAACTGCTGGGTAAGCCGGCGATTGGAGCGGGTGGAAGTCAGGTCGTTTTTCTTCACCCGAAAACAACAGGCGGAGTTCTGATTGAATTGGTTTTAAGGAGAAAAGAGAATGATGAGTAATCCCAGAGAAGAATTTGAAAAGATAAATAAAGTAATCGAAGAATCCGGTGGACAAAAAAGAATTCAAAAGCAACATGACAGTAATAAGCTGACTGCAAGGGAAAGAGTAGAAAGGCTTTTCGATAAGGATACCTTTGAGGAAATAGATAAATTTGTAGAACACAGATCTAATTATTTTGGACTGGATGAGAAGAGCTTTCCCGCAGATGGTGTTATAACCGGCGTTGGTAAAATTAACGGTAAGCAGGTTGCAGTTTTTTCACAGGATTTCACAGTTCAGGGTGGTTCCTTGGGAGAAATGCATGCAAAAAAAATAATGAAAATTCAGGATCTGGCTATGAAACTGGGAATTCCAATAATAGGAATAAACGATTCTGGTGGAGCGCGGATACAGGAGGGTGTGGATGCTCTCTATGGTTATGGTGGGATTTTTTTCAGAAATACAAGAGCCTCGGGTGTTATTCCCCAGATAACAATTATTGATGGACCATGTGCCGGTGGAGCTGTTTATTCCCCTGCAATAACCGATTTTATAATTATGGTGGATGAGGTTTCCCAGATGTTTATAACCGGACCACAAGTAATTAAAACCGTGACCGGCGAGGATATCGATAAAGAGAGTTTAGGTGGGGCAAGCGTACACAATTCGAAAAGTGGTGTTGCGCATTTTATCGCTAAAAGTGATGAAGATGCGTTGAATATAGCGAAAAATCTTTTGAAATATATTCCTCAGAATAATTTGGACGGGATGGATAATACTAGTCAGGGAGAGAAATTAAAAAATGTTGAAGGATTAAAAAGTATTATTCCGGATAATCCGAGAACGCCTTATTCCATTAAAGATCTGATTCTTTTAATCGCAGACAGCGGAGAATTTTTAGAAGTACATTCCCATTATGCGAAAAATATTATCACAGGTTTTTGTAAAATAGGGGGATTCCCTGTGGGGATAGTGGCAAATCAACCTAATTACCTTGCGGGTGTTTTGGATATTGATTGTTCAGACAAAGCCGCCAGATTTATCCGGTTTCTAGATGCTTTTAATATACCTATAATAACATTTGTAGATACTCCGGGATTTTTACCGGGTATTGCTCAGGAACACGGGGGGATAATAAGGCATGGTGCAAAGCTATTGTATGCGTATAGTGAATCCACGGTTCCTAAGGTTACTGTTATTTTAAGAAAAGCGTATGGAGGTGCGTATATCGCGATGGGCAGTAAACATCTCGGAGCGGATGTGGTTTACGCCTGGCCTAACGCAGAAATAGCCGTCATGGGTCCGGAAGGAGCTGCTAATAAAATATACAGAAAAGAGATTTCTTCGAGTGACAATCACGAAAAAACAAGAAAGGATAATATTGGAGAGAACAAAGATTTGTTTGCAAATCCTTATAGGGCAGCCGCGAGAGGTTATATAGATTCAGTGATTTTGCCTGAAGAGACGCGTAAAAAGATAATCAGGAGTCTTGAAATTCTTGAAAGCAAAGTCGAAGCGTTTCCCAACAAAAAACATGGAAATATTCCACTATAAAATATAATATGTCTATAAACGTACAGATAACAATATTAGGAATTTCGATAGTTTTTTTAATACTTTTGATTCTTTATTTTCTCTTTATTTTTATGGGAAGAGTTTTCTCAAATAAAGGAAAACAAAAAAAAGAGTATAAGGTACCCGAAAAATTTCCCGAAAGTGAAAACAAGGAATTTTTGTCCGATGAAGAATATGAAGTTGTGGCTGCTATTGTTTCTTCAATATATCAATACAATGGAAATAAAGAATTTTTTATAAAATCTGTAAAGAGAAAAAGCAATACAGGAAGTAATTGGAAGCGAAGCGAGCCTTTAAAATATTGGCATTTGGGGAGGAAAAGAAATGCAAAAAAAATATAAAGTTAGTGTTAACGGCAAAGATTATCTGGTAGAAGTTGAAGAAATAGTGGCAAATGATACCGATGTTCTGGAAATCAACAAAGAAGAAACAAGATCATCAAAAAAAGTTGAAAAAGTGGTAGGAATACCCAAATCGAATGAGACACAAAAAGAGAAGCCAATAAGTAAGAGCTCCGGAAGAAAAGAAATTATTTCACCGATGGCCGGAACAATATTGGAAGTATTTGTAAGTGAAGGTGATAAAATAGCAAAGGGCCAAAAAGTACTCATTTTAGAGGCGATGAAAATGGAACATTCCATACTTTCCGATTTTGATGGAACTGTGAGTGTTTTGAAAGCAAAAACAGGGCAAAATGTGGATGCCGGGGAAGTACTGGCAATTTTAGAATAAGAATAAATTTCAATATTTTCAAAATTATTTTTTGTATTTTATCGTTTTTTCGTAACATATATGTTATAATATGTTATTTAAAGTCAATCTTAAATATAATGGAGGGGTAAAATGAAAAAGGTATTATTTTTTTCCGCACTTTTGTTACTTTTGTTTTTCCTGAGTGCATGTTTTAAGCCAGCTTACATGGTTTTAAACTTATCAACGGACAAAAATCCGGTTCAGGCAGGAGAAACGTTCACATTGACCTGGGAATTAAAAACACCGGGTGAAGTAGAAACGGCGAGTTACAAAATTCACATCAATAACGATGTAATTGAAACGGATCAAACGACTTATTCCGGAACTCTGACGGCCGGTGATTATACCGTCAAAATTGAGGCAACCGTAACGCAAAAAGGTTTCGGCATAGGAGAGAAGACATCTACGGTTGAATCGGATGAAATGACTATTGGTGTATATAACCCATTTGTTAATTTTTTGACAACGGAGCATGCTTTCAATACCAATTCTTTTGTTCTGGAATGGGAACCCGTTGATGGATTGGATCACACCTATGAATTGAGTGTCAATGGAAGGGAAACTTTTGAAACATCTGCGACTTCCGCCGTTATCGAAGGGCTTTCTGAAGGGGAAGATCAATTCGTTGAAGTGAAACCGAAAGAGTCGAATTCTTTACCTTCGAAGTTCTTTTTCGAAATTGATAAGACCGGTCCGACCGTTACATTCA
>JASGMR010000131.1 GCA_030156385.1 Kosmotogales bacterium | reverse complement strand
GAAAACTACGCCCCTCATTATCGAATAATCGATGAAACGGGTATGGAGAAGATCCTTTCGAAGAATCCCGATTTAAAAAAATATATAGAGTAGACTCATGCCATTTATCCCCTTTCTTGGCGTCGGCGTTCAGCCACAGCTTAAAAGCAGTATAGAGAACAGGAAAACAGCAGTGTCTGGTGAAAAAAACCGTCAAAAAGACATAATCCTTATACAACCGTTTCCCAATCGCTTTCCCATTGTTTCCCTATTGCTCAACGATCGTTAAACCATCGCTTAAAGAGACTTAAACTGCCGATATGGGGAAAGAATTGAATCAGTTGATGAAAAGTTGAAATTAAAGTGTTATAAAACCTTAGGGAGGTGGTCAAATGCCATACAAAATATTGGTAGTCGATGATGAGGCCGATATCGTGAAGTTACTCAAGGATTACTTTGAGATAAACGGATACGAGGTTCTGACCGCTTTAAACGGTGAAAAAGCGTTGAATCAGGCGGAAAAGCAACCCGATTTGATTCTGCTGGATATAAATATGCCGGATATTGATGGATTAAAAGTTTGTGCACAGATACGAAACGCCGTTTCCTGTCCGATTCTGTTTCTGACTGCGAAGGTTGAGGATGCTGATAAAATAAATGGATTTCGTGTAGGAGGTGACGATTACATTGTCAAACCCTTCAGCATAGATGAGCTTGGAGCAAGGGTCTCGGCACATCTTCGCCGCGAAGAAAGGCATCAGACGACATCTAAGGCAAGATTCACAGATGATCTTGTGATCGACTACACTTCGAGAACTGTTTTCTGCAACAACGAACAGCTCCAATTTGCAAAGAAAGAATTTGATATTATTGAACTTTTATCTATGAACAGGGGACAGATTTTTGATAAAGAACGAATCTATGAACGTGTGTGGAGTTGGGATAGTACCGGGGACAGTTCGGTAGTTGCAGAACACATCAGGAGAATTCGTTCGAAGCTTTCTGCGGTGAGTGGTACGGAGTACATTGAGACTGTTTGGGGTGTGGGTTACAAATGGGTAGGATAAAACAGTCAATACGCAATCTGTCGATCAAAAAATCATTCATGCTGTATATGTTGATTTTCTTGTTGCTCGCTACGGCTCTCAGTTCAATCACTATTAACTTTGCGACCAGTGTAAGGAATCGAATTAATCTTTCTTATGTGGACTCAGAAAACAACTTTTTTCTTGAGAACGGCACGGGAGAAGTCGGTATCTTGTTGTCTGTAAATTATACTAAGAAAGACGGAACGATCATCAATATCTGCAATTTCGTTGAAATATGGTCTATTCCCATCTTTTTTGGGATATGTATCGTGTTTTCTGCATTGCTTTTTTATAACGATAAGTTGAAAAGACCGATTGAACAGCTCAATGAAGCGTCTGAAAAGATAGCGGATAACGATCTGGATTTTCACATTCACTATAACAGCAGAGATGAAATGGGAAATCTCTGCACTTCGTTTGAAGTTATGCGTGAAGCTCTTGAGAAAAACAACCGTGAAATGTGGCGTGCCATTGAAGAACGAAAAAGGCTGAATGCTGCTTTCTCACACGATTTACGTACTCCGATTACGGTGCTTCGGGGATACTCTGATTTTTTGAAGAACTATTTACCTCAGGGTAAAATAAGCGAGGAAAAATTGATATCCACAATTTCCACGATGACCGGTCATATTTCCAGATTGGAAAACTATGTACAGATGATGAATGAAGTGCAGAGACTTGAGGATATAGCCGTTTCAGTCGGTGAGGTGAAAACCGACTTTTTGACCGGAGAAATCAGAACCGCTGCGGAAGCGTTGGGTAAAAATACCGGATTGAATCTTAAATTCATAAACGAAATACTGAAACCCGTGATAAGTGTGGATTTTTCCATTGTAATCCGGGTATGCGAAAATCTCATTGCGAACGCCGTCAGATATGCCGAAAATGTGATTTACATACAATACCGCTATGCAAATGAAAAGCTCTGTATCACTATTTCAGATGATGGAAGGGGATTCACCGATGAAGATTTCAAACAGGCAATCAAGCCTTATTACAGGAATAAAGATAACACGGAAAACGATGGAACACATTTCGGACTGGGTCTTTATATCTGCAAACTGTTGTGTGAAAAGCACGGAGGGACTCTCCTGATTGAAAATAACAGTAACGGTGGAGCGATGATAACGGCATGTTTCCGCGAGAAATAACGAGGTAAGAAGCGATTAAGAATTGATAAAAAGTAGATATTTGTATTTTACACTCTCCTTGAATTAAAAAACAGGGAGGTTTTTTTATGTTAACGAAGGAAAATATAGCTTTTTTGAAGAAAAGTCCATCCGTATTAAGAACAGTGGGACTGAAAAAGTATTATGGTTCTGAACCGAACCTTGTGAAGGCACTGGATGGAATTGATTTATCTATAGACAGGGGAGAATTTGTTGCTGTTGTGGGGACGTCGGGTAGTGGAAAATCCACTCTGTTGCATATGCTGGGTGGGTTGGATACCCCGACTGCGGGAAGGATTTCTGTGCGCGGGAATGACCTGCTGGATCTGAAAAATGAACAACTCACCATTTTCAGGCGCAGAAACATCGGTTTCGTTTTCCAGAATTATAATCTCGTTCCCATTCTCAACGTATATGAAAATATCGTATTACCGATCGAACTGGACGGGAAAAAAGTTGATGAGGGATTCGTAGAAAAAATTGTTCGTTCTCTGGGAATTTCGGAAAAGCTGAACTATCTTCCAAACAATCTCTCCGGTGGACAGCAACAGCGTGTTGCCATCGCAAGAGCGCTCGCAACCAGACCCGCAGTTATCCTTGCTGATGAACCCACAGGAAATCTAGACAGCCGGACCAGCCGGGAAGTTCTGGAACTCCTCGGAGTTATGAATGAAGAATTCGATCAGACTATCGTAATGATCACCCATAACGTCAATGTTGCACAGCTCGCCGACAGGACCGTTCACATCGAAGACGGCAGAATTTTTGCACAGGCGGGTGACAGTTTTGTTTAAAAAAACCACTTCAATATTAAAAAAATTAATCTGGCGCATAATATCGTCCAACCGTTCTCACAACAGGTATGTTATTGTAGCTGTTGCACTCACAACGATGCTTATCACTGCGGTATTCAGCATAGGATTAAGTTATCTGAAATCAACTGAAGTACAGCAAACCCGTTTAATGGGTACGACTGCCCACATTGAAGTTACAAATCTCACCGATAAACAAGTGGAAAGACTTAAAACACTACCCTATGTCAAAACCGTAGGGCTTCAGTACAATGCAGGTTCGATTAAAAATACGCCTGAAATGGGAAACATGTGCCTTTCACTGTATTGGTACGACAGGATCGAGTGGAAAAAATTTCGCGTGCCGGCAGTTACAGATATAGTGGGAAATTATCCTGAGAAATACAACGAAATCATGGTTCCACTGTGGGTACTCGATAATATGGGAATAACCAATCCGGAAATAGGGATGAAAATTCCGTTGAGCTTTTATCAGGATGAGGGCGGACGTATTCCTGAAAATGAGAATTTTATCCTTTCCGGTTATTGCAGAGAATACTCACATATTCGTATAGGAAATATGGGCACAATTTATGTATCGGATGAATTTGCTAAGGAAAGCGGGAGTTCCGTTCAGAATAACGGGGTGGCATCTGTATCTTATGTTGACGACGGTAATATTGACCGTAACAATGAGCGGCTCGCAGAGGATTTATCCCTCACGGAGAATCAAAAAATAAGAGGGGTTACGATGTACAGGAAAAGTGGAACAGAGGGTATATTGACTCTGCTGGCTCTTGTAGCCATCGTCGCGTTTTTAATGTTCACTGGATATTTACTCATATACAACGTTTTTTATATTTCTGTATCAAGAGATATCCGTTTTTACGGGCTGTTAAAGACGGTTGGTACCTCGAAGAATCAGCTGAAGAAAATCGTTACCGGACAGGCATGGAAGCTCGCGGGTGTTGGAATTCCGATAGGTCTTTTAACCGGGGCAATCCTTTCCTTTTTAGTCGTTCCCATGGCATTCAATATATTCGATCTGAAAACGGGTGTTGAAATATCCTTCAATCCCCTGATTTTTATTGGAGCGGCATTTTTTGCGTTGTTGACTACGATGGCCGGAGCGACGAAGTCGGCGAAGACCGTTGCGAAAATTTCACCTGTAGAGGCGTTACGTTTCACCGGAGTGCGTGGAAGAGGAAAGAGAAAACGTTCAACGAATGGCGGGAAACCTTTCCGGATGGCATGGCGAAACATTTTCCGTGATCCAAAACGTACCTTCGTTGTCCTTCTTTCACTGTTTTTAGGAATCACAACTTTTATGATGATTACGGCTCTGGTTTTCAGCCTGGACACGAGCAATTATATCGCAACATATGTAAAAAATGATTTTACGCTGGTGAACAACACTATTGTATCTATTGGAAACGGATCTGAAATTTCTGAGAAACAGAAGTTTGATTCTGAGTTTTTTGAACGACTTGAAGAGATAGAGGGAATTACCGATCTGCGTATTACCTCTATGGAGAAGATAAAAATGAGTTATGATCCCCTGCAATTTTCAAAGCATATGGATAACTTTTACAGAACCTTCAATATAAAAGAGAAATTTTCAGACCGGGAGATACAGGATGGTTTCTGGGGATACATCATCGGTATCGACAGCCGTTATGTAGAAGAATTCAACGAAGATAATGAAAAACAAATTGATATAGAGGCTTTTAGAAGGGGGGATATCGCTCTGATTGGAACGAATAACCCGGACCTTTATTCCGACGTACATGAGATGAACGTGAAGATCTTATCTTCGGATACCGATTTACAAATTGACTTAGGTGGCTTTGTTCCCTTTGGATTTCAGTTTGCAGGGGGTAGTACGGCGCCGAATATCTATGTTTCTGAAAAAGCACTTGCGAAAATGATGCCCGATCCCAAAATTTACAGAATTAACATGGATGTGGAAGATGGTCTGGAAGAACGGGCACTTGAAGAAATAAAAATTCTGACCTATGGTGATTACGAGATCACGATAACCTCTGAACTGGAAAAACGAAGGATGCTGCACGATACTAAATTGATAATGTACATTCTGGGGGGTGGCGTTGCTCTTATTTTAGCTCTTATCGGGATTTTAAATTTTGTAAATGTTATGGCCACCGGTGTTATGGCGAGAAAGCTGGAATTTGCCATGCTCGAAAGTGTTGGGATGACAAAACGTCAGATACGCCGGATGCTCGTTCTGGAGGGATTGGGATATGCATGTATCACAACTTTTCTGGTTGGAACCCTGGGAAGTATGATGACGTATTTCATGTTTGAAATGTTTCAGCAACAGGCCGACTATGCGATATTTACATTTCCCCTCATTCAAATGCTTATCCTCATAATCGTGGTGTTCGCAGTTTGTATTTTTACCCCGGGAAAGGTCTACGGATCTTCGAACCGTACGAGTATCGTTGAAAGACTTCGTGAATCGGAGTGATATTTGTCCGATCGGGGGAAGTTCAAAATGAATAGAGCAAAATGAAAACTTCGATGAATTACCTGACCTGAACTCCGGAATTGATTTATTTCGGAGTTCTGAGTTTTTTATTCAGATTTTTTCTTATAAATTTTAAAATATGCGGGAAAAATGAAATAATCTCTCTTTAATCGCCGATGAACGAATATAATAGACTTTATTTGTATTTGAAAGGATCTAAAAAAGAGTTATAATGATTACATTAACGATAATGT
>JASGMR010000023.1 GCA_030156385.1 Kosmotogales bacterium | reverse complement strand
GTTTTGCTGTTGATTGATTTTCTCAAAAGCGAATACTCAGCGAAGAAATTACTCGTCAGCTGCGTCCCGGAAGAGGGAGGACCCGAGCCTTTTTATGCGAAATTAGGTTTTATTCCAACCGGAGAATACGACGATGACGAAAAAATAATGGAACTTGATATCTGAATATCAAAAAAGTGTTATAATCTAATTGAAATAAGAATATTTCAGGGGAGCCGAAAAGGCTGAGAGTGCAGGTGTATTGCAGACCCTTAACCTGATCCAGGTAATGCTGGCGTAGGAAGAATAATAATCCGCTGGCAGCGGATTTTTTTAATATTATAGGAGGTTTTTATGAAAAAAGCTATTTTAGTGGTATTTATTGTTTTAATGATCGGTGTTGCCTTTTCGAAAGAACTGGTTGTATATTCATACGACAGCCTGATTCCGCTCATAGACGAGATCAAAGATGATTTCACCGAAAAAACAGGAATCGATTTATCTCTCAGAACGTTCGGGGATTCCGGAGCGGTTTATACGAAAATTTTATCGGAAGGCGAAAATACGGAATGTGATGTTTTCATCGGTATAGATTCCCTGATGATTGAGAGTGCGAAGGAAGCGGGTATTTTTTTACAGTATAAACCGAAAAATATCTCTGACGTTGTAGATGAAAATCTGATAGTGGATTCCGACTATTACTTAATTCCATTCGACTACGGTCCTATAGCATTCATTTACAACGAAGATGAATTTGGAAAGATCGATGACTTATCTCTGGAAGATCTGACTTCGGAAAGATTTTCAAAATCCATAATAATAGAGGATCCGAGAACTTCCAGCACAGGACTCTCGTTTCTGGTGTGGTCCTATTTACTCCTTGGGGATGATTATATAGATTTCTGGAAGAGCTTTAAAAATTCCTTGCTCACCATCACGATGGGATGGGATGATGCATTTCAAAAATTTGAAATGGGCGAGGCGCCCATTATGCTCAGTTACGGTACCGACGGAGCGTATTCATTTGAGTATTATGGCGGTGTGGAGTACAAAACTTTCATTCCGGAACCCGGATACGTTCAGATTGAGAATGCGGGAATAATAAAGTATTCGAAAAATCAGGAAGAGGCGAAACAGTTCATCGAATACATGCTGAGTGAAAACTTTCAGAAACACGTTCCACTCACCCAGTGGATGTTTCCTGTTATAGACGTAGAATTGCCCGAATCATTCAATTATGCCAAAAGGCCGGAGAAAATAATCGGTGAAGATTACAATATAGATATTGAAGATTTAATCGACGGCTGGGAGAGTGCGATTTATTAAAAAGAATCTTTTTGTATTTTGTATTTTTCTTTTTCTGATAATCATCCCGTTGACGGCGACGTTCATATCTATATCGAACAGTGAAATAGATATAAACGTGAATTCGATAAAAAATATTCTCAGTTTCACGATAAAACAGGCGGTTGTCAGTACGGTCTTTTCCTTTTTGGTTGCTTTTCCGGTCGCACTTTACGTCGGCAAATATAAAACGAGACTGAATAAAGTTCTGAAGAGAACGTCAATTATCCCGTTTTTTTTCCCGTCGATATCCATGACCGTGAGTTTCCTGGCAATATATGGAAGATATGGGGTGATAAATAACCTGTTGAACGTTTTTCACATTGATCGTGTGCAATTTTTATATACTTTCTGGATTATAATCGTTGCACACGTTTTTTACAATTCTCCGATACTCGTAAAGACGATTTCAGAGGGGTACGAAAGGTATCCGAAAAATCTATACGAGGTATCTTTAATTCAGGGAGCGGGCCCGATAATCAGATTTTTTAAAATAGAATTGCCGTTTTTGCTGTCTTCGATCACTTCCGGATTAATTCTGGCATTTTCATACTCATTCACCTCGTTTGCCGTTGTGATGATCCTTGGCGGATCGCAATATGCCACGCTGGAAGTGTCGATTTACATGTATTTAAAATTGCTTGGAAAACCGAATATCGCCATCATAATATCGATAATTCAATTCGCTTTTCTGGTGTTGTTTGGATTACTCATCAACGCAATGGACAAACAATACACATCGGAAGGTCCTGTAATATCAAAAAAAAGATGCAAGAACTTTTTCCTTAAAATTTACTCATCCTTTTATGCACTTTTTGAATGGGTTCCGGTGTTCCTTGCGATAGTGATTCCCTTTTATAATTTCAACAAAAACGAATTCAGCATCGATAATTTTATCAACGTCTTCAAGATGGATATGAGCAATATAATCGGCGTTAAATCGATATTCAACACGATTTTCAATTCCGTGTTCTTTTCCCTCGCCGCAGCGGTGTTATCCATCGTACTCTCGTTTTATATAATCTGGTCGCTGAAAATTAAAAATCAAAGTACAAAAATCCTGAGGGTTCTCTCCCTGATATCTATATCGATATCACCAGTGATCCTGAGTCTCGCCTATTCGTATACTTATCCCTTCATTTCCCCGGTTGTGCTCATAATTTTGCTCTACATAGTGATAACCTTTCCGGTGAATCTGAATTTCATTTACTCGTTCTCTTCGAAATTCGACAACGCGATCATAGAGAGTTCAAAAATAGACGGTGCGAACAGTATAAAAATAATGACGAAAATAGCCCTGCCAATATTCAAAATACCTCTCATATACACTTTATCTATATCATTCGCAATCTGTTTTGGAGAAATAAGTGCCGCCCTGGTTCTGATAAGCGATTCTTATCCGACTTTGCCGGTTGCAATTTACAGGCTCTCCTCAACCCGATATCTGGGAGAAGCGAGAACAGCTTCCTCACTCCTCCTGATAATCGTTCTGCTCGTTGTCGGAATAATCAGTTACATCTTGAAAAAGTCACAACACGAGGTGAATTCACATTTCTCACATAAGGGCCTCTGAGGTCTGCATATATTTCTTCCGAAATCGACCATGGAAACATTGATCGGCCCCCATAAATTTTCCGGGAGCACTTTCATAAGCTCGAATTCACTTTCTTCAGGATTTTTAGTCTTTATCCATCCCAATCTGTTGGATATCCGGTGCACGTGAGTATCAACTGCGAGAGCCGGAACTCCGAATCCTGCAAAGAGGACTATGTTGGCCGTTTTCCTTCCTACACCGGGTAATTCAAGAAGCTGTTCGAGTTTTTCCGGAACCACTCCCCCGTATTTTTCTTTGATTATTTTTGAAATGGAAATAATATTTTTTGCCTTCTGATTGAACATTCCCGCGGGTCTTATAAGATATTTTATATCATCTGTCGTGATATCTGAAAGGGAATCACAATCGGGATATTGACTGAAAAGTGCTTTTGACGCTGCAAAAGTATTTTCATCCCTCGTTCTCTGACTCAGTACTGTCGATATCAGAATTTGAAAGGGATCGCTGCTTCTTCTGCCCTCGGGAAAATTTCCGGGGAACAATGAAATTATTCTCTCCGAAATTTTTACAGGATCACATTCAGTCATTGTTTTCCAGAAAACATTTGTATGCGTTATATGTCTCATATAAATCTATCTTCGAAATGAGTTCATATGGACTGTGCATACCTATTGTGGGAGTCCCAGCATCTATAACGTTCACACCCTTTTCCGAAAAGAATTTTGCAACGGTACCGCCGCCTCCCTGATCGACTTCACCGAGTATAGTGATCTGCCATCCGACATTGTATTTATTAAACAGATTTACTATTTTACCGATCAATTCGGCCGATGCATCGTTTGTTCCCGATTTTCCCCTTGCACCGGTGTATTTGCATATACCGATTCCGTAGTGAACCCTGGGTGAGTTCGTTGGATCATGCACATCTGAATAAAGAGGATTTACTGCTGCACAGACATCACCGGACAGCATATCGGATTTGTCAAAGATCAAATGAGTTTTAAACACCGGATCTTTTATTCCCTTCAAATACAGAACTCTCTCAAAGGCGTGTGCCCAGAATTCACTCTTTGCTCCGCTTATTCCTTCGCTACCTATTTCTTCCTTATCGAACAAAAGAACCGATGCAGATTTTTTGAGTTTCTGAGAATCGGTGAGGGCCTTTATAGCAGTATAGGAACAAACTCTGTCGTCATGCCCGTAAGCTCCTATCAAACCTTTGTCAAATCCCACGAATTTCGATTTGAACGTTGGAACCATCTGGAATTCCGATTTTATAAAGTCTTCTTCCTTCAAACCATATTTTTCGTTTACTATTTTCAATAAATTAGCCTTCACAAGATCTTCTTTATCATTTTGATCATCTTCGTTGCAAATTGGAAGAGAAGAAGCGATTGCCTGAAGATTTTTTCCAAGGAAGACCTTTGACACTTCTCCTTTTCTGTTGTCAAGATGGGGTAAAAGATCGCTGACTACAAAAACGGGATCATTATCGTCCAATCCGCACTCTATTTCCTTTTTAGAGCCGTCGTTCATTATGACCGTTCCGACTATGGCGAGTGGGATATTCAGCCATTGATATTTTTTGATTCCACCGTAGTAATGGGTCTTGATTAAAGCTATTTCTTCTTTTTCCTCGATGGGATTCGGTTTGAAATCCAATCTTGGAGAATCCACGTGGGCGGCTATCATGTTGAACCCGTCTTCAATATTATCTGTCAGATTGAAAGCGACGAGCACTTTATCGTCTCTCGTGATGTAGTATTTGTCGGTCTGTATGTTTTCGCGTTCAGCCTTTTCCAGGTCCACGAATCCATTGCTCGACAACAGGTCTTTTAAAAATTTGACCGATCTTCTTTCAGTTTTGGCATAATCAAGAAAATTCATATATTCGCCGCTGAATTTTTCATAATTTTCATGATTTTCCTTTTTTAACGAAATTTCGTTTTTGTAAAATAATTCTTTTCCCATTTTGCACCTCCGATTAATCTCTATAAAAAAATTATAGTATAATTAATTGAACATTTCTACAAAAACTACTGTCTTATTGATGTTTGGGTGATGAAATGGACGAGCAAAAGTTGATAAAGGGATTGAAGCAAAAAAAAATATGGGCATATGAGGTATTATATGACGATTACGCACCTAAACTTGGTTCGCTGGTCAAATCATATCTGGGAACGGATGATGTAGAAGATGTCTTACAGGAAACGTTTATAAAGGTTTTTAAAAACATAAAGAAATTCAGAGGCGAAGCGAAACTATCGACGTGGTTGTACAGAATAACTATAAATGTATGTAACGATCTTATATCCAAGAGAAAGAAAAGGAATTATTTTTTAGTCGATTTCCAGGAAGACGAGGAAAAACCCAGTTTAGATCCACCGGCACCTAACGACGTGTTCAGAGAAGTGATGGACGATTTGAGTTTTGAAGAGTTGACGGGCTTAATGGAAAAATTATCCAGCGAGGATAAATTATTGATAAATTTGAGAGATATAGAAAATTTTTCCTATGATGAGATAGCAAAAATGATGGATAAACCTGTTGGTACTATAAAGAGTAAATTGCATTACGCAAGAAAAAGATTAAAGGATCTGTTAACGGAGGCTGGTTATGGAAAGTAAAGATTATTCAAAGTTGCTTGTACATATGAAAGAAAGATGTTGTTACAATCCGAGCGAGAAATCGAAAGAAAGGATTTTAAGCAAAATAAAGAGAAGAAAAAGAAAACCCCTCCTTTACTCCGGTGTAAGTATTGCAACATTTTTTCTTTTGCTTTTTTCCGTCAATTTTTTCACCAATAATTCGATTTTAGTTCAGCCTAAGATGTCAATGCCTAACTTAATGAGTTCATTCAATAAGGGCAGGAATAATTTGAACAGTGAATTGTCTTTGAATTTAGATAAATCTGATGTGGAACAGGCTTCCTTCAATAGTCTATTTGGTGACAAAATTTCTTCTTCGTTCAGTTTTTTAAATGATGACACGAATGGAAATTTGCCGGATATTGTTGTGGATTCTGTTTATTAAGCTGAACATTGAGGAGTGCTATAAAGTTGAAGAAATATATATTGTTCACATTACTCATACTACTGACTACCTTTTCATTAAGCTCGAATCTCGATAAAGAAAAGGAAGATTTAATCGAATTGGTAAATGCAGTCGAAAACGATACTTATTATGTCGAAAGACACATTGAGGAATCCGGATTAATTAACCTGTTCAGAATTGAAGAAGTCATAAAAAATAGAGATTACAAATACGTTGAAATATATTCGGGAAGTGATGAAACCTATTCATGGGTGAGAAATGCGTTTGGCGAGTATGTTTTGATAGATTCCGAAGCCTTTGAACCCCTCTTTCCGATACAGGATTCAGAAGACAGCTTTTTGAATTTCATTCGGAATGAAGACTACGAAGTAACACTTTCCATAGATGTTCCACAGGGCAAAAAAGTATCAATTTCCAACGATGACGAGGAATATGAAGTGACCTATTCCGAGGATTATCGATTGCTCAAAATTTTGAAAAAATATCACCATTACGAAGTGTCGATGATCTATAAAAATTATCAGGATATCAACGAAACGGTTGGAAACCAAATCAAAAACGTTTTATACGATAAAAAGATCTGGAGACCGTCCATTAAACTTCAGGAGAACTTCATCAAGGATTTCTTCAGCTGGGCTTCGATGGATTTTATTTCCAGTGAAGAAACGTCTCTGTTCACAGTTTATTTATTATCTGAAAACGAAGGGAAAATGATATTGTACCTTCTTGTTAACGGAAATGTTGTGGATTTCGAAGAAAATTTCATAAAGAAAAACTGTAACCTTAATAATTTTAACTATTCTAAAATAAATCTTTCTCAAAATTCTGTAATAATATTGATAGGACTATCGGAAGAGGAACGATTAAACGAAATACTCGATGAAATGATTTCTTCTTCCTCTTAATGAAATCAGGAGGATATCAATATGTCAGAGCGAGAAGATGAGAATATTATCAGATCTATTCAATATCTTAAGAAAATGGGATATAGAATAACCCCTCAACGAATTGCCGTAATGAAGGCCTTGAGCAAAAGCAAAAATCATCCGAGTGCCGAAGAAATATACAAAGAAGTGATAGAAAAATTTCCCAAGATTTCCATTGCAACGATTTATAACGTACTCACCGTTTTAAAAAAGGAAAATCTGATAAAGACTATAAGAATCAACGATGAAACCAACCGATATGATTACGATCTGTCGGTTCATGCACATTTTTTATGTAAAGAATGTTCTAGAGTATACGATGTGGATATTGAAGAAAAAATTATATCGGATATAATAAAAGGGAACATATTACTGAAGAATTCCATCATAGATGGAACTGAGGTCATAATAAAGGGAATATGTCCGAAATGTAAAAATAAAAAAGATAACAATTCGTGAATTGGGGGGTAAAAAATTGAAAATTCCAATCTCTATAAAGGATGTAGAAAAGGAGATTGAAAATATTAGCAATCTGAATGATCTACAACTTCTTAAATCGAAATATCTGGGTAAATCAGGCAAGATAACGTCTCTGTTCAAAGAGATGCGAAATCTTTCCAATGAAGAAAAGAAAGAATTTGGAAAGTCTTTAAATGTTTTGAAGAACGACGTTGAAGAATTAATCGACAGAGAAAAAAATAGAATTGAAGAAGAGAACAGAAATATGAAAAACAGAAATTTCAGGGACGATGAAACTCTACCGGGTTATTACACGCAAATGGGATCGATGCATTTAATAACTCAAACCATGGAAGAGATCAAAAATGTCTGGATGAATATGGGATTTGAAGTGGTCACCGGGAATGAAATCGAAGAAACTTATTATAATTTTGATGCGCTGAATACACCGGAATCACATCCCGCAAGGGACGAGCATGACACATTTTATATTGATGAAAAAAATCTTTTAAGAACTCACACTTCACCCATCCAGGCCAGAGTCATGGAAAAAAGGACCCCACCGCTGGCGATTTTTTCTCCTGGAAAATGTTACAGGAAGGACACTCCCGATCCAACTCATCTGCCGGTCTTCCACCAATTTGAGGTACTTTATGTTGATAAATTTGTCACGGTAGCCAATTTAAAGGCATGCCTCAGCACTTTTATCAAAAAAATACTCGGTGAGGACAGAAGGATAAGATTGAGGCCGAGCTTTTTCCCGTTCACAGAACCCAGTTTTGAAGTTGACGTATCTTGCGGAATATGTGGAGGAAAGGGATGTAGAAGCTGTGGAAACAGCGGGTGGTTGGAGATTTTAGGTTCAGGGATGGTTCACCCTAATGTTTTCAAATCTGCTGGTTATGATCCGAATGTCTGGACGGGCTTTGCGGTCGGTACCGGTATTGAAAGAATCGTAATGTTGAAGTACAAACTCGACGATCTGAGAGATCTGGTGAGAAATGATGAAAGATTCTTGCAAACATTCAGGAGGATTAACTTATGAAAATTTCACTCGAATGGCTAAAAGAATATATTGATTTAAAGGGGAAAGAACCGGAAGAGATTTCAAGTAAATTATCACTTTCGGGTACTGAAGTATCGGAAATTATTTATCCATGGGATTACATAGATAATGTGGTCGTTGGAAAGATAATTCAAATAGATGATCATCCTGACGCCGAAAGAATGGTTGTATGTAAAGTTGATGTGGGTATCGGAATCATACAGATCGTAACGGCAGATACATCGGTTGAAGAAGGGGATGTAATACCCACGATATTACCTGGAGGCAGCATAAACGATGTTAAGATGAAAAAGAAAAAGTTGCGGGGTGTAGAATCGAACGGCATGTTCATTTCACTCGCTGAATTCGGATTGGAAGATGAATCTTCAGGCGTGTACAGATATGAAGAAGAGTTTCCGATAGGGGTAGATGCCAAAGTCACGCTTGGAATAAGCGATGCTGTTTTAGATATAGAAGTAACGGCCAACAGGGGTGATTGCCTGTCTATTTTAGGTATATCGAGAGAATTGAGTGCGATTTATGATAAAAAGGTTGAAATGAAAATCCCAGGAGTTGAATGGGGAAAGAAAGATGAATTCAGCATAAAGATTGAAGACGGCGGGTGTTATAGATACACCGCATTAATTCTGGAAAATGTTCAAATTAAAGATTCACCGATCTGGCTTAAAAGAAGATTGATTGCCAGCGGGCTGAGACCGATTAACAACGTCGTCGATATTACAAATTATGTGTTGCTGCTCACGGGTCATCCGATTCATGCCTTCGACTTATCCTTATTGAATTCGAATGAAATCGTGGTAAGACACGCGAAGAAGGGCGAAAAAATGATTTTGCTCGATGAAAGTGAAATAGATCTGACCGAAGAGGACCTGCTCATAACGAATGGAAAAGAACCGGTTGCGCTTGCAGGAATAATGGGCGGTTTGAATTCGGGAATTAAGGATGACACCAGGACGGTCCTTTTGGAAGTGGCATGTTTTGATCCGATAAGGGTGAGAAAGACCTGCAGAAGGCTTGGGATATCTTCGGACAGTTCATACAGATTTGAACGTGGAGTTGACACTGCGAACAACGAAGAGGTAATGAGTTTACTCGTCAGTTTAATGAACGAACTTTCGGGAGCTGTTCCCAGAAGCATTTTATATGATGAGGGAAAACCGAAGGATGTTGTTGAAGTTCATCTGAGAAAATGGTTTGTAGATCAGATATTGGGAATAGTGGTTCCGATAGCCGAAATCGAAAGAATCCTGAAATCCTTGGGTTTTGAGATAAAGGAAAAGGGAGACGGATGGGATGTTATTGCTCCCTCGTACCGTTTTGATATTGACCAGGAGATCGATCTGGTCGAAGAGATCGGGAGAATATATGGTTATGATAAAGTGCCGAACGAACTTCCCAGAATTTTGCCTCAGGCCAACGGTGAACCGAAGGAATTTAAAGATTCATTCAAGATAAGAAGAATGATGAACGCACATTCATACAATGAAATAGTTACATACGGGTTCATGAATCCGGAAATCATTAAGGTTATTCAGCCTCAATACAATGAACAGATATCCGTTTTAAATCCTTTGTCTAATGAATTATCCGTGATGAGACCTTCCCTCATATATGGAGTTCTTGATTCCGTTGCCTACAATTTCAAGAGACAGAACAGAGACGTAAAATTATTTGAGATCGGTCACACTTTCAATAAGATAGGATCGAGATACAATGAAACAGAAAAGCTATGTTTCGCAACCACGGGAAAAATAAACGAGTACGATTATTCGGATAAAAGAAACGAGAACTTCTATTCAATTAAGGGAGTTATCGAAGATATTTTCAAATACTTGTCTCTGGAACCGGAGTACGTTAATTCCAATAAAGGTTTTCTTGAAGGGAGATCGTCGGCCGATATAATAATAAGTGACGAGGAAGTGGGATATTTTGGCCTATTCGATGAGGAGATAACGAAGGATAAATATAATCTGAAAAATTGTGAAATATACATTGCTGAATTGAATTTGGGCAGGCTTCTCAACAAGAAAAAGCCTAAAGTGATTAAACCGGAAATATCACAGTTCCCAAGGGTCTTCAGAGATTTTTCGTTGTTAATGAATAAAAATCTTACTTTTGAAAAGTTGAAACAAGAGATTTTAAGCTGCAACATCAAAGAGCTTTCAGACATATCGGTTATAGATATCTACAAGGGAAAGGGTATATCGGAAGGTTATTACAGTCTTACGATAAGATTCACATTCGAGTCCATGAAGAAAACCCTCACTGAAAAGGCTATCAACAAAAATATGGAAAGAATACAAAATGCCATAACAGGATTAGATGTCCAATTACGTGAATAACAATTCATTATTATTTAAATACATCGATACGATCAGTGTTAAATTAGTGGAGATTTGGGATAAAATAGATCCCAAATCTCTTCATATTTCCCTGAAAGGAAGCCACAGAGATATTGTTACCGAATATGATCTGCTGATTGAGAATAAATTGAAAAAAATACTCAAAGGTCTCATACGTAGTGCGGATTTTATGGGTGAAGAAACGAGTAACGACTTCAAAGACAACATTTTCTGGGTGGTTGATCCGATAGATGGAACAACAAATTTTTCCAAGGGAAACAAACATTTTTCCACTCAGGTTTCACTTATGAAAAAAGATGAAGTTTTGTTTGGTATTGTTTATGATCCGGTCAGAAAAGAACTTTTCAGAGCCGTAAAGGGTAACGGGACGTATTTAAACGGCAAAAGAATTCATGTCAGCAAGACGTCGAAACTGGAAAACGCCTCCATTCACACCGGTTTACAGTATATGGATCAATATGGCTTTAATTCATTGAAAAATAGAATTGCAAATTCGATACTCAACGGAAGAGCTTTGAGAATAACCGGAAGCGCCTGTCTCGATCTCGCTTATATCGCATGTGGAAGAACGGACATTTTTTTCGAACAGTGTTTGAAGACGTGGGACGTATCTGCCGGTACACTTTTGATAGAAGAAGCCGGCGGAAAAATCAGTACCTGTAATCCTGTGGAAGAAAAGGAATTTAATATTCGAAAGCCGAATATTCTGGCTTATAACGGTAATGAAAATCTTGTTGATGAGTTCAGAAGAAAAGTGATGGAATCGGATTAATTTTTTTTCCTGTTTTTGAAAAAACTTCTCCATCCCAATTCGTCCCTTTCACGGATTCTTCTTATATTAAATCTGTTTTTCCATATCATTAACAGCATTGCAGGTACTATTGTAAGTGACTGACCTACGGAAAAACCAAAAACGATCAGAAATATGGGAAATGTGATGCAAATGATCGTCATACCCAATCCCGCTTGATCGGTAATAAATATCGATATTAAATATATAATGGCACAGATTATTCCAATAACGTAGTTTATCCCCATTATTACCCCGGCAAAAGTGGCGTGGCCTTTTCCGCCTTTAAACTTCGTGAAAAGAGGATAAAGATGTCCAACGATTGCAAAGGAACCGCCGATTATCAAATAAACGAGGTTCCAGTCACTGAAAATAATTTTTATCAGGATAATTAAGAAGAATCCTTTGGAAAAATCTATCGCACCTGTGATTATTGAAGGTTTTAATCCAGCGATGATTGCAACATTTGTTGCGCCGGCATTTTTCGTACCCAATTCGGTGATATTCCCTTTTTTAAGTAATTTCGTTATTAAAAAAGCGGTGGGGAACGATCCCAATAAATAACCTAAAACGGCTATAATTAACAGATTAAAAATCATAATTCCTCCATAATAAGTTATAATTAATATAATTAGTATATCATTTCAGCGAGGTGTTGTTATGAAGATGCTTCTGAAAAACATAAATCATATTGAGACTATGAATGAAGAGAGAGAAATAATAAAGAAAGGGTACATATACGTTGAAGACGGAATCATAAAAAATGTCGGAACCGATAACCCCCCGCCATGTGACAACAGTTATGATATGCAGGATTATGTGGTTCTTCCGGGATTCGTAAATACTCATCATCATCTCTATCAGAGTCTTTTTAGAAATGTGAAAGAGGTTACCTCTTCAAAATTATTTGATTGGCTCGTTTACCTTTATGAAAAATGGAAAAATATTGATAACGAAGCGGTATATATCAGTGCTTTGACCGCTCTCTATGAGATGATGCTCACCGGTGTTACCACCTCTACGGATATGCTGTACCTTCATCCCAAAGGCAGGGAGAATTTCATCGACAGTGAAATAGATGCCGCTCTGAGAACCGGAATAAGATTTCATCCCGCGAGAGGATTCATGACCCTGTCAAAGAAGGACGGCGGACTTCCCCCCGACAGTGTGGTTCAGAAAATGGATGATATTTTAGAAGATATCGACCGCCTTATAAATAAGTACCACGATCCAAAAAAATATTCCATGCTGAGAATTGCCATCGCTCCGTGTTCTCCATTTTCAGTCACAAAAGAATCTATGGAAGAGACCGTCGATCTGAGTAATAAGTATGGAGTACTTCTACATACTCATCTCGCCGAAACGAGAGATGAAGAAGAGTTCTGCATTCAGAAATTCGGAAAAAGGCCGGTAGATTATATGGAGGAGATTGGCTGGTTGAACGATAAAGCGTGGTTTGCACATCTCGTATGGCTTTCCGAAAGTGATATCGATAAATTGAAAAAGAATGATTGCGGAATGGCACACTGTCCCCTTTCCAATATGAGACTCGGCTCGGGTATAGCCCCGGTCAAAAATATGTACGATAAAAAAATAAGAATTGGGATAGCCGTTGACGGAAGTGCCTCGAATGATTCGGGAAATTTCATTCAGGAGATCAGAACCACCCTCATGCTTCAGAGAGTGAAAAATGGTGCCGATGCTTTAACTCCCAGGGATGTTCTGTATATGGCTACCATGGGTGGCGCAAAGGTTTTGAGAATGGATGATTACATAGGATCGATTGAACCCGGAAAATCCGCAGATATAATAGGATTAAAAATGGATAAACTGGGTTTCGCAGGCGGATTGTCTGATCCTGCGACCGCAGTGGTCATGTGTGATGCCGGGAGAGTTGATTTTTCTATGATAAACGGGAAGATCAGAATAAAGGATTCGAAAATTGTGAATGAGAACATAGATAAAATAATCGAGAAACAAAATTCAATATCTGAAAGGTTGCTAAATTCGTAATGTTCATAAAAACTGAGGGAATAAAGAAGGCCTATAAAAATTTTTTCGCTTTGAAAAAACTCGATCTTTATATAAAAAGGGGAGATATTTTCTCCCTGATAGGTCCGAACGGTGCGGGAAAAACGACGACATTAAAGATACTTGCCACCCTTCAAAGACCAACGACAGGGACGGGCAGCATTTTCGGCCTGAATATAATAAAAGATAGAAAAGAGATAAGAAAAAAAATATCTCTGATATCTGAAACGGTGGTCCTGCATGAAAATCTCACCGCCTATGAAAATCTGAAGTTTTTTGGCGATCTGTACGATATTGAGAAAAAGAAGTTGGCCAAAAGGATTAACGAACTTTTAGAACTGATTAATATGAACGAATGGAAAGACAAAAAAATAAGAATTTTCTCCAGAGGTATGAAACAGAGAATCAATATAGCGGCGGGTTTTTTGAAAGATCCTGAAATCGTCTTTTTGGATGAGCCCACTCTGGGCCTGGATATACAGACAACCATCGTAATAAGAAACTTTCTGAAAAAGAAAAACGAAGAGGGCATAACTATGATAATTTCAAGTCACCTTCTGAGTGAGATTGAAAAAATATCGAATAGAATAGGAATTATAAATAACGGAGTACTCCTGTGTTCAGATGAATTGAGTAAACTCGTCGAAGAATATAAATCTGAAGTGGGTATCACATTGAACGTTGTTCCCATAAATCGGAAAGATTTTGAAAAGTTTTTAAAAGATAAAAAAATTGATTCTGAATTTGAGGACGGTCTATTCAAATTGAAATTGAACAATTCCAGCTTACTGAATACGAAGGAAATAATGTTTAAAAATAACTATATAAGCGAAATATATGAAACAAGGCCTACACTCGAAGATATATATCTGTGGAAGACCGGATAAAAAGATTTTTGAAATATGTTATAATACTATAAATATTAGATATTGATTCATTCCTCGATATAATGAGGAATTTTTTTTTGGAGGTAGATGTTTTGAACATTAAAGTATTTTATCACGAGGCAGAGTTAGATAAAAAGGAGATAATTGAGTTTCTATACGAACATCTGGAGCAATATAGAGACACTGAGGAGCAAATAGAAAAAGCTATAGATTATGCACTCAACAATGCCCAGGGAATGGGAGGGTTTGTTGTTTGCGGTTATCAGAATGAAGAATTGGTGGGATGTGTTGTTATAAATGACACTGCGATGGAAGGATATATTCCTCAGCATATACTCGTTTATATAGCCGTTCATAAAGATCATAGAGGAAAGGGCCATGGAAAGGAATTGATGAATAAGGTCGTAGAACTCTGTAGCGGGAATATCGCATTGCACGTGGAATATGATAACCCTGCAAAGATCATGTATACAAGATTGGGATTCAAGTCCAAATATGCGGAAATGAGATATGAGCAAAAAAATGAGAAAGAAAGACAGGATGAAATGAAAAGAAGAATCGTAATAAGATATAAGAAGGATGAGGAGAAATTAAAGCCGGCACTGGAATGGATTACAGGACTCAGGATAGAAGATCTGAACAAGACCAAGGAAGGATTTAAGAAGCATTTAAATGATCTTGTCCTCTGGGCGACCGACTGGAATGAAATCTTTGATGACGGTGAGAATTGGTTCACAAAATTCGTCTCTTCATTTTCCGTGTTGATAAATTTGCCTTACGAACATCAATCACTTCTGAACAGAGTGCAAAAAGAATTTTATCATGCGATAGAAAGGGTAATGGAAAGCGAAGAATGGGAATATGTCTGGAACGAATTCGCGATTTTAATTAAAGCCTCAAAAGAAGCGAAGGTCGAAATCCTGAACGAGAAAATTTAATCACAGGAACTTGTTCTCTTTGAAACTGGAAGAAAAATGATCTATGACCAGGTGAAGCGAATATCCTGTGAAGGAACTAACCGTAATGAAGGTTGTTTCAAACTCATTCAGATCGAAATTGAACGAATTAAAAATGTTCAAATTCAAGATCGAAAAGGTAAAAAAAGCATAAATCGCCGCTGCCCAAAAGGTATGAAAAAATCCCCTGTGATTGAGCAGATCCAGTCCTTTCGATACAAGAAATCCAAGGATAAGGGAGAAAGTGAAGGATATGAATACGACTAAATAGTCCACGGAAACGAAATCATAAATTTTATTATGAATTGAGGAGTCGTTGATTATATTATAAAAAAACAGGGTAAAAAATATCATCAGAATGAACTGCATACTTCTTTTTATCAAAGCGGTATTTGAATCCAGATCAGGCAAATCGCTTCCAATGACATAGAAGACGAACGCCAATGAAACAGCGTTCATTCCGAGAATAAAAGAACTATCTATGTTTCTTCCTATGAGATAATAAATCAGCATAAACAGCGGGTAGCTGAAAATCCCCGAATAAATGTGGGTCTTAAAATTAGACATATTCCCTCCGTAAAACTGCGATAAAAAATAAAAAAATTACAACTCGAAATTTCTTTTTATATAATCATCTAAATAATCGATGGTTTTCTCCAAAGTATCAACATAAAATAAATAAAAATCCTTCAATTTGTAAATGATCTTATCAATATTCAATAAGCTTGTTTCAACAGCCATCGAAACCGGTACTCCGAGTTTGATGTTTGGCGGCAGCGAGGATGATTCAAAGAGGGCCACTTTGTTGATGAATTTTTCACTGAACAATCTCGATAACTCAATAATTATGGATCTCCCGTCTAAATTCGGTAAGTCGGGAATTGAAAAGAATAATTTCAGATTTTCTTGATATGGAAAGACCATGATATTTCCCCTTGAAGTTGTCAGCCATTTTCGGTAGTACTTATTTATACTGGAAAATATTTCATCGTTTATGGTTTTGGTGAAACTGAAATAATTTTGTCCGGATAAGATCTCTTTCAAAAACTCCTTCTTTATCAGCCTTTCGTTACCAAATACAGAGAGGAAAAAAATTTTAAACGGTGTGTGAAAAATACTCTTCGTTATGATGGGATTTTTTATTTTGAAAAAATCACAGTACTCTTTCGATAAAATCTGCCTGGTTTCATCGTTCAAATCAACCGAGTAAATAGAGCTCGCCATATTCGTCAGTTCAACTGTCGCTATTCCCGAAAAAATTCTTCCATCGGAATCCGTGAAAATTGAAACCGGTAACGAATTGTTGTTTTCATTTTTGATATTAACGACTACAAAGTGATCGAACCTTTCAGAGAGTTTGGCAGAATTATATTTTTTCAGGACTTCACTGTCCTTTCCGCCATCTTTTTCATAGATATCGGTTATTTTTTTCAGGAAATCCCTCGTACATTGTGGCCCGCTGAAAAAATTCATCTTATACTCACCACCGAACTCTTCCCGTAAACGGTTTTTACCTCGTCTATAAATTCTTTGTTTGAGTGTTTTGAAAGTACAAAGAGAGTCTTTCTCATTATTATGGGAAGATCGGTAAATCCATCCGTGAATAAGACGATTCCTTCGGGTCTCAGGTTCTTCTGTGCGTATTCAACGGCGGGTTGTAGATCGGTATTTCCCGTTCCGAATAGTTTTATGTCTTTCCAGTTTCCCTTACTGTATTTTGTTACTGATTGTATCGTTTCATCGGCCTGAATCAGCCATATATCTGAATTCGATATGCGTGAAATCACATCTATTTCACTGAAAAAAGAGTTGAATTCATCTTCGATGATACTTCCACTCGTATCGAGAATAACGACGACTTTCGCTGCGTATTCACTCTGCCAGCCCGGTTGATCATCGTATCTCCTGTTCGGCTTCAAAGGGGTCCTGTATTTTCCTATGCGGATAGAGGAACCGAAAAATCTTCTTATCTGCGTTTTCCAGTCCAGAACCGGTTTGTCTATGAACATTTTTATATGATGCTCCAGTCCTTCCGGGATTTCACTTCTGGTTGATTCATAAGTTTCCGCCACGACCTGCTTCATCAAGTCATTGACGAATTCTTCCGGAAGATCGTACTTGCCGAAATCTTCGTGGTCGTCGTTTCTGTTGATATCTTTTTCAATGATTTCCAGATCTATTGTTTTATTGTCCGTCAAAAATTTTATTGCCCAATCGTAATACTCCTCGGCGGTTTTATTGATCATATTTCCGGGACAGGTGACAAACATCGTATCGTTGTCCACTCCGCATCCTTCGGACAACAGTTGATCCAGTGGTCTTGAAAAAACATCCAGTTCTCTGATATATTGATTTATCGATGCGTCCATACAGAGATCGAAAAGAAATTTGTTTTTCTTTTTTTCCCTCTTGATCAATATATGACCGTTAATTACATGAAGACATTCGTGTTTAATCAATGCAACGATGTATTTTAAATTCCTGTTCTTGAGTTTTTCAGGATTGTAGAACAGCATTATTTTTCCGGACGGTGATATTTTTAATGAAATATTGGTCACACGTCTGGAAGGGTACTTTTCTATAAACATCAATAAAAAATTGTAAAACGGGCTCTCTCTACTGAGTTCGATGAGTGCCGATTCGAATTTATTCAATATTCTCCCTCTTTTCGAGATATTTAAAAATAGAGGTATCCATTGCCAATTCTTCAATTAGGTTTTCCAAAACCGCCTTTACTATTCCTTTTTCGTTATCTATTTGGTAGACCAGATGTCTTATAAGGCTGAAAAAGGAATCTTTCGGAACGACATCCTTGAATCTCAAAAGATTCTCGGAAACCAGATTTATATTTTCCTGAAGCTTAGCGGAATTTTCCTCATCCAATTTTGAAAAATACTGATTCAATCTCAAAATTGTTGAGCTCACTTCCGATATGGTGTAATCTGAAATTCTATTAAGCATCTCGGAGGAGAGATTGTACATTATCTCTTCCGGATTATTTATAAGAGTGGTTCCTTCCAGTTTACTCTGAAACATTCTTGCACCTTCAGGACCGAGTATACCGGCTGCAAGCAGGTAACCAAACTTATCGATTTCTTCTTCTGACAAATTTTTAAGAACATTTCCAAGTTTATACCAACTTCTTGGACTGGGTCTTAACTCCAGTCTCATGGAAACGGTTTTGTCGGGAGCGAGAAATTCCGGATAGTCCAGCAAAAATTCATTTATTATTTCTGGAACTTTATTTTCCCTCGACCAGCTTATCCATTCATTCACCTCGGAGTTCATTTCAAGATGAAAGAATCTCGACATGAATGCGGGATCGGTAATTAAGTCAACCTGATCATACTCTTCATCGGGAGGGTTTGCTGCCGCCATAATCCAGCAGTTTTCCGGGAGAATGTGATTATGTATTCTTTTATCTATAAGCAGTTGCATAATGGCATTTCTTATGGATCTGTGGGCCCTGTTGATTTCATCGATTACTATCAGAGTATTTCCCTTTTCCGGCCACCAATCTGGTTTTAAAAACGAAGTTCTTTCATCCTTCCTTGAAGGCAGGCCAATAAGATCACCGGGTTCCATCTGTGAAATGACCAGTATTATCAATTCTCTATTCGATTCTTTCGCAATCTCTCTCGCTATATCGGTTTTTCCGACACCGAAGTGTCCCCATATCAGGGGTATTTCTCCGGATTCCATTATTTTTTTACTTATATATTTAACATCGTTTACCTTCATCTCATTTCCTCCCTTTGTTAATCAAAATTATAGCACAATATGTAGATTATCAACTTTTAATAAACTACATATAGACTGATTATAAAAATTAATTAAAAAGAAATAAACATAGGAACTTTTAATATATAATTATATGGTTATTTTTAAATGAAATAGGAGGTTTACAGAATGAATGAGAAACAAGATGATATGAATAACGAAGAATTAGAACATAATCACGAACACAATGAGAGTGATATGTTCGATATGTTCTCCATTACGAATGACGATGGCGAAGAGAAAAATTTCGCTATTATAAGTGAATTCGAAAACGAAGGAATCAGTTTTTGGGTTTGCCAGGAAGCTTTTGGCAGCGAAGAAAACGGTTATGAATTTGACGATGAGAATTTCACTTTATTCAAGGTTATGTACGATGAAAACGGCGAACCAACTTTAGAACCACCGAGTGATGAGGAATACGAAAAGGCATCTGAAAAATGGGATGAACTTTCTGAAGAATATCTGGAAGAAGACGAAGAAGAGGAATAAACTAACCTGATTAAAATCACAGATATCGCAACGACTGTTTTAAAACCTTGACAAACGCAAAAAATTGTTGTACGATATACCTGTATAGGGTATACGGAGGTGATAAAATGGCAAAGATTACAGTATATTCAACACCGACATGTATGTGGTGCAGAAAGGTTAAGAGTTATTTCAAGGAACACAATATACCTTTTAAAGATTACGATGTGAGCAGTAATCAGGAAAAAGCTCAGGAAATGGTCAGAAAAAGTGGTCAGATGGGTGTTCCTGTTATAATAATTGACAACAGTGTTATTGTAGGTTTTGACAAAAATAAGATTGACAATTTATTAGGTCTATAAATGAAGCGGGAGTCAATCCCGCTTCTTTATTTATTCTGAATTCGACTCCCCGCAACTGGAATTTTTTTATTGCTTTATACAAATTCATATTTATTTTTTTTAAGAACTTCAACTATTATTTTTTCAAAATTAGCCTTGAACATTAAATAATCCGTATTGAATGTGGAAATGACGAAAATGCTCATTCCGACATCTTTGAATACAGAGGAAATTTTATGAATAATTCCTATTTGGGAAAAATCCAGCGGTCCCACTATTTCAATTATTTTCCAGTTGTCTTCCTTTTCAACTCCTTCAGGGATATAGAGCGATTCGCATACAATAGACAACTCTTCATCGGTTTTCGTTATAGAATAAAACTTTCCTTCACTTGCCCAGATCGGGACCGGAGAATTGAATGACAATTTGCAGACGCTGTAAAAACCATCTAATATTTTTAATTTCATCTGTACCATTCCTCCGGAACGGGGGTATTGCCAATGAACAGATCTTTTTCTTTCTTTAAAAATTCTGAAGTAAGATCTCCCATTTCTTTGGCTTCACAGAGATAGCATTTAGCGTCACCGATTTTGAATTCTCTGCAGATATTTTTATACATGAAGGGTTTTAATAATTTGCCATAATTTGAGGAAACATCTCCATATTCATTCCAATGTCTTTTTATATACGAAAATATTTCTTCATTATTCTTTTTAACGATTTTAATTCTGTATTCTTTTCCGGTCAACCTGTTTGGAATACCGTTCCATTCTTCCACACCATGTATTAAAGTATTCTTGGTAAGATCTACCCCTATAAAAAGTATTTGTGCTCTCCTGTCATAAAGTTTTCCCCAACATCCATTTCTGGGGCATGGAGTGTTTGAATATTCCTCGCCGTCGATGAAATCTTCAGAATCTCTTCCAATGGCTGCCACGGAATGGGTCGGGTGCAAAGAACGAACAACACCTTCCCTTTTCATAAAAAGATTTGAGAGAATTCCGACACAGGAGGGCTCGGTCAAAGGATTATATGTGTCGTTCTTGTTATTATAGCTGTCCCAGGTATGAGTTGGAAAAACAAGCAGACCATCTTTCATCAATTCTATGAATATGTCCAGAATAGTATCGGCTCTTCCCCGCACTTCACCTATAGATTTCATCGATGAGTGAATGAGGAGGGTACCGCTTTTATTTATAGGTATTTTTGAAACATCCCTGTATATGTCAACTTTTGAATACATTTCTTAACCTCCGAAAAATCAAGTGAATAAATGTATGAAATCTCTCAAACTGTATCTTATATTTCCCCGGTATCCCACCACTTTAGAAGCTGTTATCATTGAATTCAGAATCGCTTCTTCCGTGGCTTCTGCAATCGCCCTGAAGGCAGGATCTATCTTGCTTTCATTGATGATTTTAATTTCCTGAATACTTTTTTCAGAATTTAAATTCACTGCCGTGGAAAATCCGATAACTATTTCTCCGCTTCCGTTGCCCATATAGGAACCCAGCCGGTTGATTCCTATGATTGCCCTTTTTGAAATTCTCTTCAATTGTCTCGATGTTGTAGGGAGATCCGTAGCAAAAATCACGATTATCGAACCTTTATCTTCCTGTTCCATGCATTCAATTTTTTCAATTATTTTTTTACCTGCTCCGACACCATTTATGGTTAAATCCTTCAAAGAAGCGTGATTCGAAAGAACAAGAACACCAAGAGTGTAGTTATGCTCATCTATTTTGAACATTCTGGAAGCGGAACCGATACCTCCCTTCAATCCGTGACAGGACATACCCTTTCCGGAACCGATATCACCCTCTAAAAAGTCGGTTTTTGCATCGCTAACCGCCTTTATGAAATCATTATATTCAAAGCAAATGTTTCTTATATTATTCAAGAAACCATCGTTACACTCCGCTACCACAGGGTTGAAAGTTTTCACTTCGATATTTTTCTTTTCACACTCATCGATAGTATAATTAACAAGAAAATTCTGAACCAGACCGACACTCAAAGTGTTTGTCAGCACAATCGGACTCTCCAGTTGTCCCAGCTCATCCACCTGTATCAACCCGGTCGTTTTTCCAAATCCATTTATCACATGTGAAGCCGCTATGAGTTTATTTTCAAATATGTTCGAAGTGGGGTTGATAAAAGTGATACCCGTCTTATTATTCTCATTGTCAACGGTGTAATGACCTACTTTTACACCCTTTACATCGGTTATTTTGTTTAATTTTCCCCTTTTCATACTGCCGATTCGTATATCAAAATCTGAAATTCTTTTCTGTGAATTCATCATATGTTCTCCATAAAAATATCTTTGCCTCAGTAACCACTGCAAATAATGCACCTCATGTTATATCAATAAATATTATAACAGCTTATGAATTATTAAAGCCTGTGAAAACGAGTTTATAAAACGGCACTTTTTATATATAATTGAAGTGATTTATTTAGGGGGTGCAGAAAAATGAATGGTGTAGTTGTTTATTATTCAAGAACGGGCAATACCGAAAAAATTGCAAAGGTCATTTCAGAAGAAATAAAGGGGCAGGAATACAACTTAAAAATGTTTGATAAATCAGAGATAAGTTTGAATGAGATCGACACGCTATTTGTAGGCAGCGGCATATACGGTGGAAAGTTGGATAATCAGGTAAAAGATTTCATTTTGTCGTTAAATGACAAACCCTATAATATAGCTGTTTTTATCACAAGGGCAGGGATAGGAAAGGCTTACATAAATGAAATCAGTGATTTTATTGAAAAAGCCAGAAATAACGGAAACAAAGCCTGTGACGATTTTTTCGAGTGCTATGGTAAAGGGATAATTTTCCATAGAAAATACCCAAGGCAGGAAGATTTTAAAAAGGTCGCGAATTGGGTAAAAAATATCGATTTCAAATAAATTTATATTTTTAAAGTGATTAAACATAAGAACATCTATCGAAATAACCCATAATTATTTCTTTGGGAAGAACGCCGAAGAAGTTTTTTGTGGCTATAATGTATTATAATTTAAGCGGCTTCGAATTTTTGTATGAAAGCACAACCGCCACTGATTGTTAAAAACAGTATCTCCCATTCGATTGACAAAAATTTAATTGAAGTTTATAATGTTAGGGTAAACCAAACTAACTAAGAAGGTGATTTTTTGGAAGACAGCGAATTAATAGAATCTTTGAATCATTTCTTTAAAGTTAGTGGCAGATGTTCTTTGAAAATTTATAAAGAGTTGGAAATGTCTGAATTGACTATCAAGCAGATTGAACAGTTAAAGGTCATCAGGGATCACAAGAGTATAACTCATTCGGAGCTTGTGGAAATAACGAATTTATCCAAACCGACCGTTACGGAAATGATCAACAAATTCATTAAAAATGGCTGTGTGGTGAAGGAAAAGTCACCGACCGACAAAAGATCATATTACGTCAAATTAACTGACAGGGGATTGAAAATAGCTAAATCAAACGAACTTTCCCTGGAAAAATTAATACAAAAAATGCTGTCCAGTCTCACGGAAGACGAGATAAAAACGTTTATAAAACTAGTGAAAAAGATACCCTTAACGGAATAACATGGGTGATATTCATGAGATATAAAGATGAAATTAAGAGGCACAAGATAAAGGATGCGGTGGTGAGTGTTGTTTTAAAGAATGGCTTTCATGGCGCATCCGTATCAAAAATTGCCAAGGAAGCGGGGGTATCTCCCGCTACGATTTATATTTATTTTGAAAACAAATATCAGATGTTCCAAAGTGTTTATATTGAATATACTCAGGATTTCTATAATTATATATTCGAAAATTTAAACACCGCAGAATATGGAGAAGAAATCGTAGAAAAATTGATATTATCACTTTACAGTTATATAAAAGAAAATGAACTCGTTTTCAGATTTATTGATCAATATAAAAACTGTCCAGCTCTTTCGCTGGATTGTAGCGGCGTGAATGGGGTAACGAAGATTATGAATCTGATTTTTGAACTGGAAGAGAGTGGAATCATAAAGAAAATAAATACAAAGAACGTATACACTATCATTTTCGGCCCCATAAAAACGCTCGCATTGAATTTCAGAACTGATAGTGAAACTGAAAAAATGCTCGATGAATTGATCGTGTTAATAAAAGAAATGTTACTCATGTAATTTTTTTTATTTCTATAATAAATGAACATTCGTTTAAAAAAGGAGGACAAAACGTATGAGCGATAGAGAAAACTTAAAAAAAAGAATCAAGGTGTTACCGATAGAAGATTTGTTAGTGTTACCCGGAATTGAATATGAATTCAAGCTGTATGGAAAGGCGGGAGAAAATATACACTATGAGAATTTAAAAGATGACGAAAATATCCTGGCGTTGCCTCTAAGAAAGAATTTTCAGATGAGCGGATTGGGGGCTGAAGATTTCTATTCGATAGGTACAGAAGTATATATAAGCAATATCACGAGGAAAGATAGAACTTATTATATAAATGCCAGAGGGTTACAGAGAGTAATGATCGATAATATTTTATTTGAAGGTAACGAAATATTAGCAGAATATTTTCCGCTGAAGGAAAAGATAGATTTGAGTGAAGACAATCAAAGGGAATTGCTCTCAAATATGAAGAAAGTGACCGGTGATATTTCAAGATACTTCAAGGCTTCTGAAAAATATGTAAAATATTTGGATGAAATCGATAATATCAACGAATTCATAGGGGAAGTTTCCAAATACTTACCATTAAAGCCTCATGAAAAGCAGGAACTCCTGAGTTTTGATTCGTTGAAGGAAAGAGCGTTCAGATTTTCGGATTATTTAATAAAGCAGAGAGAAACGTTGAAATTTCAAATGGAGATAGCGGAAAAATTTTCAAAAAAGCAGAATAAGGCCTACAGGGAGTCAATGCTCAGAGAACAATTAAAAGCGATAAAGGGCGAACTGAAAGAAAGTAAATCGGAAAAATCGGAAAGTTATGAAGAGAAAATAGAAAATTCGGCCATGCCTGATGATGTGAAAAAAGTTGCATCGGAGGAAATGGATAAACTTGAGGATTTAAATTCTAACAGCCCTGAATACAGTGTTACGAAAAATTATCTCGATTTTTTAATTTCGATGCCGTGGGATAAAAACAGTGAACATGAAATAGATTTGAAAGAGTCAAAAAGAATTCTCGACAATGATCATTACGGTTTGAGGAAAGTCAAGGAGAGAATCATTCAGCATCTGGCCGTCATGAAGTTGAAAAATGACAACAGCGGATCAATTATTCTGCTTGTCGGACCTCCGGGAACTGGGAAAACGAGCCTTGGGAAAAGCATTGCAAAGGCTTTGAACAGGGAATATATAAGAATCAGTCTCGGCGGCATAAGAGATGAAGCGGACATCAGAGGTCATAGAAGAACATACATCGGTTCAATGCCCGGGAGAATAATCAAGGGAATAAAAAAAGCCGGTGTCAGCAATCCGGTTTTTGTTCTGGACGAGGTTGATAAAATTTTTGCTTCTTATAACGGAGATCCCGCCAGTGCTTTGCTCGAGGTACTGGACCCGGAGCAAAATAATTCATTCACGGATCATTATCTCGAAGTTCCCTATGATTTATCAAAGGTCTTTTTCATCGCAACGGCGAATTCTATATCGAGTATTCCATCACCTCTTCTTGATAGAATGGAAGTGGTCAACGTTTCAAGCTATACGAGCAACGAGAAATTTCAAATAGCTAAAAGACATCTGATAAAAAGAGTTCTGGAAGAACACGGTATAACTTCGGATCAGTTAACAATCAGTGATGAAGCGATAAAGGATGTGATAGAAAATTACACTCTGGAATCCGGAGTGAGAGAACTGAAAAGACAGCTTGCAAAGATTGCAAGGGTTGTATCCACTAAAATCGTTTCAAACGAGGTAGATTTACCGTATACAGTCACCGGAGACATGCTTGAGGACATACTCGGCAGACAGGTTTCGAAACACGAAATTGCTAATATGGACAATCCTCCGGGAGTGGTAACCGGTCTTGCATGGACTTCTGTCGGAGGTGAAATATTATTCATCGAGGGAACACACATGCCGGGAAATGGGAAACTCGTACTCACCGGAAATCTCGGAGATGTAATGAAGGAATCGGCAAAAATAGCTTTGAGTCTGGTGAAATCAAGACTGATAATGAACACTTTGCAGTTTGACTATAAGGAAAAGGATGTTCATATCCATGTCCCGTCGGGAGCGGTTCCTAAAGACGGTCCTTCAGCAGGAATAGCATTAGCAACGGCAATCGCTTCGCTCGTTACCGGGATCAAAGTGGATTCAAAACTGGCAATGACCGGCGAAATAACTCTCAGAGGTGCTGTTACGCAAATAGGAGGATTGAAGGAAAAACTCCTTGCCGCTCATCGTGCTGGAATAAAAAATGTGTTGATTCCCAAAGAAAATGAAAAAGATTTGAAAGATATGCCTGCAGAAATAAAAAATGATTTAAATATATTACCTGTAGAAACTATCGAAGAAGTTTTTGCAGAGGCTTTGGGACTTTCGATACCGAAAGCAGAGATAATTAGTCTTTCCAATTCTTCCTTCGATTCACCAAAAAAATGAATCGGTTTTCATGATCTATTAATTTATTTCTCGTGATATATATGGATTTTTATTCATTTTGAAATTGAAAAAAATGGGTAAAAATCCTTTTTTTATCTCAATCTTATAATTTACATTTGCTTTTTTTAT
>JASGMR010000130.1 GCA_030156385.1 Kosmotogales bacterium | reverse complement strand
TTGTCCAGATAATTTCTGTATTTATCTTCATCCAAATCGATTGCCTTTGTGAATTCTTCGCCTTTTTTTACGTAAAGGGAGACAATAGGTACATCTAATTTCTTTGCTTCTTCCTTTGAAACAGTACAGGTATTATCCGCAATTAATCCTATTTTCATTTTTTCCCTCCTGATAACAAAAAAGTTCATTTGAAAGTGTTACATCTCATATTATAACAGCCGTATGATTTTCAAACGGTTCTCATATAATGATATAATTTTTTTATGAAATCTAGATTAAAAATGAGCAGCTTAGCTGAGAAAGATTATTTGATTGTTGGTTTAATAGTTTTTGGAGTAATATTTGTTTACAGTATTTTTACCGGGTTCACTCCGGGAAAGTTTTTTCTTGGGATAATTTGTGGAGGGATCGTTTCCCTCTGGATTTATTTATTCTACTGGACACAGATACAGATAATAGTAAAAAAACTCAAGGGAGAAAGGTCAAATCTGAAAAAACTGCGGGGATTTTATCTTTATATTTATAAGCAGATTGATGAATTGGTTCTTCAGATCAAGAGGGAGAGAGAATATTATAAAAATCTGTACAACGAATATTTTGAATTGTTGAATACGATTGAAATAGGTATAATAACTTTGAAAAGGGATCGAATCCTGCGAAAGAATAGATTTGTCGAAAGTATTTATAAATCTACCAGAAAATCAGATAAAATATCGAATTTCTTCAGAAAAATCGGTATTAAATTTATTTTAAAAGAAGGGGAGCACGATCTGTATTCAAAAAAATTAAACAGAAGATTTTATATTTCATACAAAAAGATAGACTCGGAGCATTCCATCATTACAATTTATGATACAACTTCCGTCTGGAAAATGAAAAAAATTCTTGATAAAACGAGAAAATATGCTGTTGACTCAAGATTCATAGCTGATTTCACGCACGGTCTCAAACAACCTCTTGCGACATCGTTCCTTGCACTTGAGCTTTATAAAAAGACGAATGACAAAAACTATCTTTACAAATTACAGTCGGAACTCAAATCATTTCAGGAAAAAATTCGGGTTACACTTCAAATATTTAAATTCGAGGAAGATTTCTTAAGAGTGAGTGTGAATGATCTGTTAAAAAAAATCGTAAAATATATGGATCCTATTTGCTCTACAAAAAACAATAAAATTATTTTAAATATTGAAGAAGATACTTATGTGAAAATTCAAACTTCAAGAATGGAAAATGTACTTAAAAATATTATTTTGAATGCGAACGAAGCGACAAAGGATGGAACGATAAGAATAAAATCCAACAAAGGTAACGGAATACATACAATCATTATAAGTGACAACGGTTCGGGTATCAGCAGAGAAAAATTAAAAAATATTTTCAAACCCTTTTATACTACGAAGGATAGGGGAACCGGGCTGGGGCTTTTTCTTGTCAGCAGCTTCTGTGATGATAATGATGTGGCATTGAGAGTCAGATCTATAATAAATGAAGGCACAATTTTTTCACTGACCTTCAGGGAGGAACTATGAATAGAAAAGTACTGATAGTGGATGATGATATAAACTTCAATTCTCTTCTTGCCGAGGCACTGGAGCAGGAAGATTTTTCGATCGATTCTGTTCTCAATATTAAAAATGCAAAGAACAGATTGGAAAAGAACTTTTACGATGCTGTTCTTCTGGACGTCATGCTGGAAGATGGTAACGGTCTTGAATTATTGGAAAAAGCGAAAGAAAAAAGTTATGGTGTTCTTGTAATGTCAGCGTACGGAAATGTCGAAACCGCAGTTAATGCCGTTAAGAATGGCGCATTCAATTTTATGGAAAAACCCTTCGATTTGAATCATCTGATCTTTGAGATAAACAGAATGTTGGAATTGAAGGATGTGAAAAGAGAAATTGACCTGTTGAAGGATGAAAAAAGAAACCTGGATGATATGATAGGGAACGATCAGTCCATTCAGAAAATTAAAGAGCTCATAAAAACGATAGCAAAAAGAAAAATTTCAATTTTATTAGAGGGTGAAACCGGAACCGGGAAAGAAATAGTACAAAAAATAATTCATAATCTCAGCAAAAGAGAAAAAAATATTGCCATTAACTGTGGTGCAATTCCGGAAACTTTATTCGAGAGTGAACTTTTCGGATATGTAAAAGGCGCTTTCACGGGTGCGGATAAAGACAAAAGGGGATTGATCGAGGATGCGAACAGAGGAACCCTGTTTTTGGACGAAGTCGGAGAACTGCCTTTGAATATGCAGCCGAAATTGTTAAGGTTCCTTGAAACCGAAACAGTTCAGAGAGTCGGTTCAACAATTCCGAAAAAAGTTGATATAAGACTCATCTGCGCAACAAACAGGGATCTTGAAGAACTGGTAAAAGATGGAAAATTCAGAGAGGATCTGTTTTACAGATTGAATGTGATAAAAATCATTATCCCTCCTCTCAGAGAAAGAAAATCGGATATACCTGTTTTGTTTGAAAAATTTTTTATCGATGCACTCGAAAAAAATAACATAAAAAATATTCCTGAAATTTCAAATGATTTTATTAAGTCTATTACCGAGTACAAATGGCCGGGTAATGTCAGGGAATTAAAGAATCTGGCCGAATTTACGGCAGTTTTACACGGCAAGAAGAAAATAATCACTTCCAAAGAACTGGATCAGAATATATTGAATAACCGTGACGACAAAAACTATTTTTCCAGAGATATGAGTCTGGCAGAACTGGAATCGATGTATATAAAAAACCTTTTAAATAAGTATAAAAATAAAACCAAAATTTCTAAAATCCTTGATATAAGTAAGAGTACTCTGTACGAAAAAATAAAAAAGTACAAAATATCATGAACCGGGTATGTACAGGTTATATTCCTTTTTCAGATTTTTTATGGATTCTTCCTCCGGAACCTTCACTAGCTTTCCGCTTCCGAAAGCGGTGAACATCAAATATACGTTTTCCGGAATCCCCGCTTTTATATAGCTTTCCGGAGAAATGAAAATATCATATTCAGTTTCGACATCCGGTTTTTTGAAATAATAAAATTTTTCTTCGGACATTCCAGGTTTATAAGTTTTTTGAAATTTATAGCTTCCATCATCGACGTTATCCTTTATTCCAATCCAGACATTCTCTGTCCCGGTTATAAAGAATCTGAAATAAGGCTTATCCTTATCCTTTTGAAGTTCCGAAACGTATCTTGCAATATCCAGCGAGGTATTTTCGTAATAATTTTTTAAGATCAAATAATTTTCGACGATTCCGTTTCCGCCGAGTAATTCTTTCGTCGATTCTACTTCCTTTTCCATTTCGCCTGACATATTGACGAACTTTTCATCGATCTCATCCAAAAGCCCATCCAGTTCTCTTTGAAGTTTTGAAACATTTATTATGCTCAATCCGGAAAATAGCATAGCGAGTAAGGACCCGACGATCAGAAACAACGCAATGAATAATCCAATATTTTTTCTCTTCATGATTCACTCTCCAAAACAGCAGAAATAAAAAGATGTTCTCCGCAGGCAAATAATTCCCTTTTTCTACAATATTTGTATTCCCAATCGGCAGCCAAATCAATTTTTCTGGCCAATTTTTCTTCGTCGTAGAGACCAAAATTGACCAGGCTTGCCATATCTATTGATTTGAAACCATTCCTGAAAAGAATGGTTTCTATCTCTTCAGGAAAGAAAGGTTTAGTTAAAAATTTCTTTTTTGAAATACTCTTGTCGCCGATCGATATTTTTTCACCATCGACAATTTTTTTTGCATTGTATCCTTCCACATTAGACAAAAAATCATTCAGAAACGCATATGAATTATCGACAGTGAATAATAATTTTCCTGAACTTTTCAAGCTTTTTTTGATTTCATTTAAAACCACGTTTATATCTTTGCAATAACTCAAAACATCCCCGTAAGCGACCACATAATCAAAATATTTTTCTTTTAAATCGATTTTCTCTGCAGACATGTTTCTGTAAGTGATATTCAAATCTCTTAAATCAGACTTCATCTTTGCATACTTCAACATCTCCATTGATTGATCGATAGCTGTAACTTCATTCCCGGATTCCGAAAAAAATATAGCCCATTTTCCCGTCCCGGTACCAAGGTCTAAAATCCTGGAATTTTTATCAGAGATATGATCCCCGGTCAATCTTGTTAAAATCTCATGATACAAAAACCAATAAGGTTCCTCGTACATATAATCATATTTATGAGCTACTTCATTATAATATTCATTGACTTCGTTCATTTGGTTCCTCCGCTTGAACTATTAACTATATTTTTTATTCTAACATAGTGGGTGTAGTAATTTATCTATTGCTTATGGATCTTAAAGGAATAATTTATTTAATATTTATGTTTTCGATTACATTCATTCTTTCTGTTTCTCTGATAAATATAAATGATAATTTATCTGAGGATATACCTTTGCCAAAAAACCTGAATAATGGAGAGAGTTTTTCAGTTGATCTACCGCGTGTTCCCGGTGAAAACATCTATTTGAACGAAAAAAAAGGCTGTTTTTATTTGAATAACGAGTACCATGCAGATTCATATATATATTCTTTTATGAGTACTTCTGAAAACATTCATCTGAAATTCATTTACAGGGGAATAATCAATAAAGATATAAATTTGGATATAATTGCTAAACCGTTCGTCGACGAAGATGAGGATAACTATCCCGATGTGGCAAAACTCGGAAAAGAGGATTCGGAAAGATTCATAAACTGGTTTTTAAACATAGCTCTTTATCAGACTCAAAGTATGTCGGAGAATTGGCTTGAATGGGAAAGAGATTGTTCCGGTCTTATAAGATATGCCACAAGGGAATCGTTGAAAATCCACGATGAAAAATGGTATAAAAACACGGGAATTGATCCCGAACTGTGGGAAGAGAAAACGGGCATCAATTTACGCAATTTTGAAGACGTGAAAAAATATAATTATCCTTATATTCCCGTCTTTGGTTCGTACAATTTCTTTGACGAAAATGGAAACACAGTATATTTTGCCGATGCATACAATCTTTTAAGAAGCAATGTAAAATTCGTCAGCAGGAATATAAGAGATGCCAGGCCAGGAGACCTATTATTCTTTCAGCATCCGGCCCCACTCACGTTTCATTCCATGATATATACCGGTGATGGTCTGGTATATCACACGGGACCGGTCGATGATACGAATCCAGGAATGATTAAAGTCTGGACACTGGATTATTACACCAGTCTCATGCCGTATCAGTGGCTTCCAATAGATAATAATGAGTATTTTTTAGGTATATTCAGATTTAAATTTTTATCATAAAAGGGGTGTGGTTAAATTGAAGAGATTTGTTTTGGTCATATTGTTTATTTTTGTTTCTCTTTCATTGTTTGCGTTTAAGATTGAATCTACAGCTAAACCCATTGCGGAGATATTCTATCAGTTCGATGACAAAGAGAATTTACCGAAAATAAAATCGGATAGTTATGACAGATTCATTGAAATTCTAGTGTATAAACTGGATATCAATGACTTGATTGGTGCCAGTTATTTGTCCGATTTAAAATTAACCAAATCAAACCTTATCGGTGAGTACAAATATGAGGCAAATCCCGATTCAAGAATAAAATTATCCGAAATTCCAACTGTTCCGGAGTTCGGTTTACTTTATTTTGAAATAAATTCCGATAGAATGAGTGAAAAATTCTTTTTAAACATTAAAAAAACCGAAGCGGTTGTAATGCTTTCTGAAGAGGGAATAAAACTGAGACTCTGGAATATTTTAGACGGACGCATAATCGATAAGGTAAAATGCATTCGACTGGAAGATGGTGTAAATATAGG
>JASGMR010000129.1 GCA_030156385.1 Kosmotogales bacterium | reverse complement strand
TGAGAAAAAAACATCGAGGAAGTTGACAAAAATATCCGGTGGTAGTACAGCAGCCCTTCAGCTTTTATATAGAGATGAATTGCCTGCGGAGATCAATAATTTCAGAATTGGAGAGGCGATTCTTCTGGGAACGGATACAACGAATGATGTTGAAATCGAACAGTTGAATAAAGATACTATGCTTTTTTGCGCCGAAATAATCGAGTTAAAAGAAAAACCGACCGTTCCCGTGGGAAAAATTGGTAAAGATGCCTTTGGAAGAGATCCCGTGTTCGTAGACAGGGGCATTAGAAAGAAGGTGATTCTGGACGTTGGTGAGCAAGATATTTTTCCATCCGGTCTGAAACCGATTGATAAAAATATAAAAGTTATTCATGCATCGGGTGATCATCTGATCTGTGATGTAACGGATTGTGATAAAGCGTTGCATCTTGGTGATGAAATAGTATTCAAAATGACTTATGGATGCATGATGAGAGCGATGAATTCGGAGTATATAAAAAAAATATATCTTTAAAAATCACAGGAAAGCTTTTCGGCTATCTCTCTATATTTTTTGAGTATAAATTGATATTTAATATATGATATAACATATTGTGATAAAGGTTTAAAACTTGGAAACCATTCTGATTTTAAAATGGAATAAAGGTTTATATAGCTTTTGAAAGGATGAGTTAAAAATATGTCGAAAGAATATATTTATAGAGATATAACTTTAGATGATGAAAATGATATTTTAAACATTTCCAGAAGTATATGGGATGGAGATGATTATATACCTTTAGTCTGGAAAAAATTTGTAGAGGATAACAATAATTTTTTCAAAGGAATAGAAGTCGATAAAAAGTTAATAGGATTCAGCAATATGGTAATTTTTAATGAAGATTCCGCCTGGTTTGAGGGATTGAGAGTTTTGAATTCCGAAAGAGGAAAAGGATATGGAAAACTTGTATCGAGAAGTATGATGAAATTTGCCCTGGAAAAAGGGATAAAGAATTTTTACTTTTCAACATATTATCAGAATATTGAATCCATAAAATTGCATGAGAAAATGAATTTTCGAATGATAAAAAAATATAAATATCTGAGAAAAAATGTCAGTGATAAAAGTAATTGTGCTGAAATAATTTATGATGATTTTTTTTATCCTGAAAAGATCATGAATAACGATTGGGTTTTTATAATTCCGGAAGCGGAAGATAAAGACAGATTTTTCCCGAATCCGGGGATGATAAGAGATAGTTTTAAAAATATAATTCTGTTTTCCGATGATTTTAAAAGTAATGATACGCTTGCAATAAATTATGTAAAAATTGGCGATGAAAATGAGTTTATAAAACTTTTGAATAGATTGAAGAATATTGCAAGAAGTAGAAATAAGGGAAATCTTTCAGTCATGTGTGAAACAGAAAAAGAAACTTCCCTTTTTAAAAGAGAGGGTTTCGAGGGATTTACGGATGAAAAATATGATGTTTTTTTATATTATGTGAATGAAAGAGACTTAGACTTACGTAATTAGGAGGGAATTTGTGAAAAGTTTCGGGGAAATTTATTCGGCATGTGAAAAAAGATTGAAAGATGAAGTTCTTTTAAAGGGAAAGAATTTGGGAAATGGAATATTGAAAGTGGATTTTTTTATCAATCATCAGATTTATCCGGAAATTATGGAAATGGTGGGAGAATCCATCGCTTCTTTTTTTGAAGATAAAGAAGTTACTAAGGTTATCACGGTTGAGTCTTCAGGGATTGTACCGGCGTATGTAGCCGCAAAATACCTAGGTGTTCCTATGGTTTTTGCAAGAAAAAGTAAGCCGATCACAATGGAAGAGTCTATTTGTGATTCCGCTCCCTCGCACACTAAAGGGGGAATAGTTCACCTTCACATTTCAAAGGAGTTTTTAAATAAAGAAGACAGGATATTGATCGTTGACGATTTTCTTGCGAGCGGTAAAACGATCGAAGCCCTCTGTAAAATGCTGGAATCTGAAGAGATTAATATTGCAGGTGTAGCCACGGTGATCGAAAAAACATTTGAATCAGGCAGAGATTTGTTGAAAACTTCCTTTGATTTTCCCGTTCTCAGTATGCTCAGAATTGCTTCTCTTGAAAACGGGAAAATAATACTGGAGTAATTTATGTACGCATATTTTAACGATGAGATAATTGATTTAAGAAAAGGAGTTATACAGCTTCAAAATCGATGTTACACTTTTGGAGATGGTTTATACGAAGTATTGAGAATAATCGATGGAGTACCCGTGTTCTTTGAAGAACATTTGAACAGATTGAAGAAGAGTGCCGATTATTTCGAAATAAAAATTGAGAGTTCGAGGGAGATAAAAAGAAAAGTAGATAATTTAATACGGATAAACGATTTTTCGAGCGGCGAACTTTATATTCAGCTCTCCAGAGGAACGGATCTTTTCAGAGAACATGGAATAAAGAGTTTGGAATCGATTGTTTCGATTTTGACGATTCCCCTCAGAAATATAAATGAAGACAACTGGATTTCCGGGGCAAAGGTCGTTTCTTTTCCCGACATGAGACATGGTTTCTGTAATCATAAAACGGTTAACCTGTTTGCAAATGTTCAGGCTAAATCATATGCATATTCCAATGATGCCTATGAAGCCATAATGTATAGATCCGATTCAAACGGGAAATATGTTACCGAGGGTGGAAGCTCGAATTATTTTTTCGTAAAAAGCAATGATGTATACACTCCTGAGGTAGATAACATTCTCCCCGGGATAACCAGAGAAAAGACAATTTCCCTTTTGCAAGAAATGGGGGAAAATGTTGTTCAGAAGAGATTTTATTTTGATGAAATAAAAGATGCGGATGAAATTTTTCTCGTTAGTACGGTTTCAAAGATCATGCCGGTGAAAATTGTGGATGATTTTTCCTTTAAAATTGGGGAAAAAACGCTAAAATTGATTAAGAGATTTGAAGAAATGATAAAAGAATATAAAAAAAGCCGGAAGTGAATCCCGGCTTTTCAAATTTTAAAAAATTACCAGTTGATCATTTTTCCCAACAACGCCTGTGCTGCGCCATAGGCATTATTGAATGTTTCCATGCTGCTGAACGCGACAACGCTTCCTTTCGTAGCATTTTCAGCTACCAGGACGTCAACATATGTTCCGATTTCATCGATTTCCGACTCCGAAAAATCCGGAGCATTTCCGGTAGCGTAGGCTGCCTTTATGTTTGTTGGAGCGTTGACAATATTTCTCCCATATAAGGCTTTAACGTTTCCGGTATCGAAATAGTCTCCAAGAGATGTGTTATAAAACAAAATGTTATCGTTGTATCCGGAGAAAGATATTGTTCCAAAGTTGAAACTTATACCCACGCCTTTAATATTTAAAGAGGAGATTAAGTTGTTTAAAATATTATTGGAATTATTTCTCGAATCTGCCAGCAGAATCAATTTTCCTCCGGAAGACATGTAAGCATTCAACTGTGAAACAGCGTTGGTTCCGAATGAAGTATTCGGTGCCGGAATAATAACCGCTTTATCGAATAATGTTTGAGGTTGATATGTTTCTAAATTTTCAGTTTTGACCTGATATCCCAATCCCGAAAGAGTACTGACCAATCCCGTTATGGAAAAACCCGTATGACCTTCGTCTATCACAATATACCTCAATTGAATTGGGCCACAAGCGGCGAAAATTAAAATTAACACCACAAAAACAGCCAAAATAACCGACATTCTTTTCATCAATATACCTCCTTTAATTTGCTTGATAAAATTATATCATTTTGTTCAACCCTGACAAAGAAAAACAATATCAAAACACGTTCAGTGAGATGTTCAGCATTATTACGAAAAAAACACCAAAAAGTGCAGCCATAACTAACTTCACCTTTGCTGCAACTTTTTGTTTCATCATCAATTCCTGGATTTTTTTTGCGGATATTCCAAAGTATGTGACCAGGGTTATTCCAATTATTGGAATGATGAATCCCAGATTGTATAACATCAAATATAAGAAAGCCTGAAAACTTTGCTCCGTTCCCTGTACCAAATATACAATAGTCGGCAGATAAATCTGCCCTGTGCACATGAACTCCACAAACGATATCAAAAGCCCAGCCACAAGAGAGGCGAATAATATTGCGCTCGACCTTGCGGATTTTCTTATTATCGAATGGGTTTTTTGTTTCAAGCCCTTGGATAAACCTAAAATCGGTTGCTTGTTTCCATAGTTCATTCTGAAAAAATCAACAAGGGAGAATAACATTAGGAAGAATGTTACTCCAGCCATTATCGGATAAAATATTTTTTGAAATAAACTTGAAATACTCTCTAAAAAATCGACCGCCTGTAATAGGCCCATTCCCAAGACTAAATAGGCTATGAATATTCCCAATGCAAAAAATAAACCCGAAATCAAAATATCTTTGCTTTCTCTTCCAACGAAGTATAAATAGGATATGAGAAAAAGTAAGACTACAAAAGCGCATGGATTGATACCATCTATTAATCCTGCTCCAAGGACTACCCAGAATCCGAAATTTTTAAAATTTTCTTCTATTTCGTTTTGGGCATTTACTTCCGAATTTTCTATTTTTTTAAGCATTGTTTTATGTTTTTCCGGGGTAAAATTCTGTAGTGCTTCCAATAGAGAGTCATATGAAGCGGTTTCATGAATCAGGTATTCATCGCCAATAAATACGAGAGGAGTTTGCCCCTCGTATTCCTGAGGTACTTCATAAGCATCCATGTACTTGTATTTAAGTTCCTGATTTTCTTGTTTATCCAAATCGTAATAATTCATTACAACTTCGTCATCAACTTCAAATTGGACCATTTCAAGAAGCGTTTTCACCTCAGCACAATTTAAACAGGTATCCACTCCAAAGAAATCAACAACAATTTCAGAAAAGGAAAGTGTAGAAATTAGAAGAATGAGTACAAAGATTATTTTTTTCAAAGTATTCCTCCGCTTTATTTATTTTTACTCTGCAGAATCCACATTCATAAAATCTTCCGGCCAGTAATCAACCGGACAAATTGAATCGGAAAGAACCGCTTTATCCGAGACATTATTGGCTCCTGCTGCTGTACCGGTGAACTTGCTTGAGCTACACCCACAAGCACCACAATCGGGTATTGAGAGGATAATATCTCTTTTAACATTTTCTGAAAATGTATTTTCAGAAATAGTCAGTTTGCCTTCCCCTGTCAGGCCGATCGCTTCATCGAAATTATGAATAAAATTATTTCCCAGAATTATGAATTGCCCTTCCCTTGCCACCCATATTGCATTGTTATTAGATATGAAGCTGGAATCTTTAATATTGGCAAAACCACTGAAAGAAAAATACAAACCGTAGTTGCATTGTTTAAAGGATGAATTTGAAATGTTCAATTCACATTGCCCATAAACCATGATTCCTGTTGTTTTTTTGACGGCACTTTCGTAATCGTCCGAATTTTCCAAAGTGTAAAAATAACAATTGTTAAAATCTATTTCACCCGAAGAAATTAAAACTCCATATTTTTTTATCATTATTTTTACATTTTCTATAACTCCGACTCCTTTGGTAATTTGTAAAGAGATTTTTTCGGCCTTTAAGGTCAGGTTCTTTATAACGAAGTCTTTAGCTTTATAGACGTTGAAAGTAGGTTTTTCTTCAGTATTGTTGATTATTGTATTTTCAACATTTTCTCCGACTATTTCGATGGATTTTCTTAAATCCAGTCTTTCGTTGTATGTCCCTTCTTTTATGAAAACAGTATCGCCATCAACGGCAACATCTACAGCTTCTTTTATTGTTGGGTATTCACCCTCACCGGTTCCAACGGTTAGTGTAGTTGAAAATGATATCGCCGCTAATAAA
>JASGMR010000128.1 GCA_030156385.1 Kosmotogales bacterium | reverse complement strand
TCTCTTTCAATCAATTTTAAAATACAACCTTCAAGTAATCCTTTCAATATCTGTGAATTATTTATGATATCACCCCTTGCTACATTGCAATATATAGTAGTGAATTTATTATACAACTGCTACTTTGTATTGTCAAGTAGTTGTTTTTCTAAAATTTGAATCCTTAAAAATCCCTATGAAAAATTTATTATCGCAGAATATTACAGATTCATTCAAATGATTATTTAATAAAGAATTCTTCTCTGAATAAATATTAATATTTGAGGCCACGGCATTAAATATTGGATTGACTATTTTAAAATATCAAAATTGTTACTACACGAATGAATTTTCGTCGTCTCATCTATAAATTTTATGTGTTTGCAACAACAGCCCCACATTTTATATAACTGAAAGATCACTTTCAAATTTTTGATAATTTCACTTACTATCTTTCTGAAAGAAAGTTAATTATACAATTCCTTTTTATTTTATTCAGTAATCTCTCATATATCCACGTAAAACTTTCTCCTGGTCGATAATCGAATTTGATAATTACTTTCAAAAAAATTATTATTTGCATATACGAGGTGGTTGTTAGTGAAAATAAAATTCAAGAATACATTACTTGTTTTCAAAGTGATTAAAAGAAATTATCCAATTTCCAGAACTTCAATTTCTCACTTAACTAAGCTGAGTCTTTCCACCGTAAGCAGATGTGTTGATTATTTAATCAAGGCCGGATTCGTTAACGAAAGAGGACAAGGCGACAGTAACGGTGGAAGAAAACCTGTTTTGCTTGAATTGTGTAAAAACAGTTCATTTTCTGTAGGAGTAGAAGTTGGGGAAACTCAAGTGAATTTTATCGTTATCAATCCTTCTGATGAAGTTGTATGCTCTTCTTCAGTCAGATTCAACCCGGGAGAATCTTCGGAAGAGCTTTTCGATCTAATTCAGGAAAACTTTTTCTTTATACTGAAAGAAAATAATATCGACCTGTCAAAGGTAGTGAGTTTTGGAATCGGATTGCCAGGAATCACTAGTCCCGACATGAAAACCTTAATTATCGCACCGAATTTAAACTGGAAACAAATACCAGTGAGCACATTACTCGAAGAAAGATTGAATATACCCGTATTTTCAGAAAACGGTGCAAATTTAATGGCTTTTGCCCAGCACAAACATTTAAATCTTGACAAAAATGATATAACTTTGGGAATAATTATAGGAACAGGGATAGGAGCAGGACTTGTTTTAAACAACGAAATTTTTCACGGTGGAACTGGTGGGGCTCTGGAAGCTGGACATATGGTTATTTCCGAAAGTTCTTCCCATTGTAATTGCGGAAGACAGGGTTGTGCAGAAGTTTTGGCATCGGTACCCGCTTTGTTAAAAAGATTCTCGGCTTACTCTGAAAACGAAACTCTTTCTCTCGAAAATTTCAGATTTGCACTTGACAGGGGAGACCAAAAAGCTTTCAAGATTTTAGAAGAAGAAATAAAATATCTTTCGATCTTGATAACCAATCTCGTAAATTTAATTAATCCCACACACATTTTTATCGGCGGCGAAATAGAGATCATAGGTAAATACATGATTCAACAGTTAAAAGAAAGGGTTTATGGCGAGGCATTAACACCCAATAAAATTAAATTAAAAATCAGTTTCACAAATAATGAAGAAAAGGATATCCCATACGGTGCCGCTGCTTTGGCTATGGAACAGGTAATTGATGGTCATATAATAAGGAGGAAATAGTATGAAAAATTTTATTTTTGTTTTAATGATTTTGTTTTTATCGTTAATGATGTTTGGAAAGACAACTATAACTTTCTGGGGCTATGAAACTGTTGATTTTTCTCAAAAAGAAATCATGGCAAATCTAGTAGATAAATTTCAATCGGAAAATAACGATATCAAAGTTAATGTGGTTTATCTTCCCAAAAGCGATTTCGAGATAAAACTCAAGACAGCTGCAGCTGTTAGCGAATTACCTGACGTTTCTTACATCGATCAACCATTGTTACCTTTATTTGCAAAGGATGGCTTGTTATTGAACATAACAGAATATGTTGAAAAAGATAATCTGGATCTTTCAAATTATATAAAGGGCCCACTGGATACCTGCATTTATAAAGGTGAATATTACGGATTACCTATATCTCAAACGTCAGTGGCAATGATCTACAACAGGGATCTTATTGCAGAACCTCCAAAAACATGGGACGAATTGTTGGAAATATCAAAAGAGATTTACATACCAGGCGAAGTTTCTGCTTTTGAATATCTTGAAGGTGATGGTTGGGGAGCATGGATAATACCTGCATTTGTCCATTCCGCCGGAGGAGAAATGGTAGTTGATGGTAAGGCGGTTTTCAATTCACAGGCTGGGGTTGACGCACTCAATCTGATGAAAGAACTCAAAAAGTACTCGGAAAAAGAGGTTCTGGATTCTGCCAACGCTTTTGAAACTGGGCATATTGGAATGATTGTAAATGGTCCGTGGATGCTGAGTAGTTATAGGAATAATTGGCCGGATCTTAATTTTGGTATAGCATTGATTCCCATGAAAGAAAAATATGCGACAAATCTGGGAGGAGAAGATATAGTAATTTATTCGGATTCTGAAAACAAAGAGGCATCATGGAAGTTCATTAAATTTCTTACCAATGAAGAAAATGCAGCCGATATGGCTATGGTAATGGGAAATTTTCCAACTAGAATAGAAGCAGCAAATGATCCAAGATTTAATAAAGATCCGGAAATGTCTATGTTCATGGAACAAATGAAATATTCCTTTGCAAGACCCACTGCAATAAATTGGTTAAAAATTAATGATGAAATTATAGGAAAAGCTATCGGAGAAGTTCTCTCGAATGAGAAGACTCCTCAGGAGGCACTGGATGACGCCGTAGAGGCGGCCAATGAACTTTTAAAGGAAGAATGAAAAAATCAAAAATATTCGCCAGCAGAGAAAAGCTGGCGGGTATTCTTTTTGCTCTTCCCATGCTTTTATATGCGGGTGTTTTTCTTATAGCGCCAGTTGTTCTTTCTCTGTTTTTCAGCTTCACAAAATGGAATATGAGAAGCACTCCTGCCTGGGTAGGAATAGATAACTATGTTAATCTATTAACTGATAGTGTTAAATATCCCTATTTTTGGCATTCTTTGAAAGTAACACTCACTTATTCCTTGTTGGCGGTACCAATGACTATTATTTCGGGACTGGTTCTCGCCCTTATAATTAACAGTATCAGAAAAGAAAAACTGGAAGGTTTTTTTAAAGTGGCATTTTACTTACCGGTTATCACCTCAAGCGTTGCAGTGGCAGCTATATGGAAATGGGTTTATGATCCTATGTACGGTCTTCTGAATACTTTTCTGGAAGCGATTGGTTTAAAAGGTTTTAATTGGCTTGGTGATTCAAAAATTGCTTTATTTGCCGTGGCTATCTTAGCGGCCTGGGGGTGTGGTGGAACAATGTTGATATATCTGGCAGGATTAAAAGGTATTCCCGATCAGCTTTATGAATCGGCAAAAATTGACGGGGCATCAAGTTTCAGGCAATTTTTCGGTATTACTCTGCCAATGCTGAAACCGACTACCTTTTTTTTAGTTGTTACCACCACTATAGGTTCCTTTCAAGTATTTGATATTGTTTATGTACTGTACGGTGCAGGTGGGGGTTCTTATGGGGGGCCTGACAATTCCTTGTTGACTTTCACAATGTACATTTACAATCACGCGTTCAGATATGAACAAATGGGAGTAGCCTGCGCGATGTCATTTATATTGTTTATAATTATTTTAATCCTGACAATCGTTCAATTCAAATTTTTACCACAAAGATATGATTAGGAAGTGCTTATGAAAAATAGAAAAAGACTGATTATTAAATTTATTGCTATTTTAGTTCTTTCTGTCTTAACAATTGTAATGGTGGGCCCCTTTGCCTGGATGATATCGACTTCTTTAAAAAAATCATCCGATGTTTTCACTGAAATCCCCACTCTTTTGCCCAGAGATAAAAAAACAGGAGAAATTTATATAAATTTTAAAAATTACCTTAATGTTTTCAAATACAGCGGAATTGGAAAAGCCTTTTTAAACACAATAATAGTTACATTCAGTGCAACTGTTCTGAATTTATTGATAAATTCTATGGCAGCATTCAGTTTTGCCTGTACCAAATGGCCGGCCAGGAAAAAGATTTTTGCTCTATTACTCAGTACTATGATGGTTCCTTTTTATACAATACTGATTCCCATGTTATTCATAACCAAAAGCCTACACCTCTACAACAGTCTGCTGGGATTAATTATTCCAATGGGAGGATCCGTATATAATCTTTTTTTAATGAAACAATTTTTTGGAAATATACCGGTCGATCTTTTTGAAGCAGCAAAGATAGATGGAATCGGGTGGTTCGGCCTCTATAGAAAGATTGCTCTTCCGCTTTCAAAACCCGTTCTCACAGTTGTAGGGGTAACTACATTTATCTGGCATTGGAACAGCTATACCTGGCCTTTAGTGGTTATTAACGATCCGACAAATTACACCCTTCAATTACAACTGTCACTCTTGGTCAGTTCTTCAGGCGGCAGATATTCTTTAATGATGGCAGCAGCTACGGTAGCAGTCTTCCCGATTTTAATCGTATTTATAATTTTTCAAAAATATCTGATTAAAGGAATAACCCTAACTGGTTTGAAGGAATAAAAAATAATGATAAAAAAAATATTAATTCTAATAATAATTACAGGAGGATTTTCTATGTCTTTTTGCTCAGAAAAGGAAAAATTCAGTAACTTCTTAAACTCACAGGGATATTTTATTTCCGCTGAGTTCCCTTATTACAGATTAGAAGAATCATTGTGGAAAAACAGAATTGAATTGATAAAAGAATCAGGTATTGAAACACTGACTTTTTATATACCCTGGAACATAACCGAAACCAGCAAAGGACTTTTTGATTTTCAAAAAGCTGTTGAATTTCTCGAAATGATAAGAAAAAATGATATGAAAGCCATTATAAAACCCGGTCCATTTATTTGCGCAGAAGTTCAGCATGGAGGAATACCTGATTGGGTTACAGACGATGACGATAATGACGAAATTATCATGAAAGATTCTTTTAATCAGGATGTCAGGTTCAGGCAAGATATTTTACCTCTTCCTTCTTATCTTTCAAAAGAATACCTTGAATACGTCAGAAGATGGTATGAAGAAGTTTATGAAAACATCATAAATCCCTTCTCTGATATAATTTCAGCCATACAGGTTGAAAACGAAATCCCATACAGTACAAGTGGACTTTCCAATCCATTTTCATGGGGATACGATAAAAATACAGTAAATTTATACAGGGAGTGGCTCCGGGAAAAATATGAAAGTATTCAAAAATACAACGATTTACATCAAACAGAAAATGAACATTTTGAAGAAATAGTTCCTCCAAGAGGGTGGAAGGCAAATGATTTTAACAGCTGGCTCATATACAGTGACTGGGCTGATTTCAAATCTTATTACGCAACAAAAGTGTTAGAAGAATATGTCGGTATCCTGAAAGATATGGAGACAAATATACCCTTTTATCACAATTACCTTATGCTGGAGGAAGAATCACCTGTAGATTTTTTAAAATTCAATGAAATAATTTATTCGGGTGGAAATTATTGGCTGCCGAGTCATCCCTTAAAAGACACATGGGCTCTGATAGAAGGAATAAGAAGAATCATGATGATAAATGCCTCATTGGGTGAAAAATCTTATATTCCTGAAATGAATTGGGGATGGGGATCGGCTGAAGAATTCCTGTTTCAGGCTATGTATTTATTACCCTATACAAATGGATTTAATGTTTATCCCATTCTGGACAGTTCAGATGCAGGCGATCTTAACAATAAACCTTATTCCAATAA
>JASGMR010000127.1 GCA_030156385.1 Kosmotogales bacterium | reverse complement strand
GCAGCATCCTTTAATTCGAATAATGGCATTGCTTCAAATTTAGCGGAGAACATGTTAGCCACTATGTTGTTTGGGAACACTTCTATTTTCGTGTTAAATTTTGTTACAGAATCATTATAAAATTGTCTTGAATATGAAATTTTATCTTCCGTTTGGGATAATTCCCCCATAAGAGTTTGTACATTCTGATTTGCCTTTAAATCAGGATATTTTTCGAATACCGCTAAAAGCCTGCCCAACGCACCCTGTAATTGCTGTTCTTTCTGAATTTTATCATCGATTGATTGCGCTGAAACAGCTGCCGACCTTGCTTTTATAACGTTTTCAAGAGTTTCTTTTTCAAATTTCATATAACCTTTAACAGAATTCACTAAATTTGGGATCAAATCATGCCTTCTTTTGAGTTGAACATCAATCTGTGCCCAGGCGTTTTCGGTTCTTTTTCTAAGTATGACCAGATTATTGTAGATAGAAATGAACCAAATAATTAATATTATTACCAGCGCACCTATTATTATTCCGATTATCATAGATTTTCCTCCTTTTTTATTTGTAATTTATAATATAATTCAGAATGTCTTTGCAAACTTCAGAATTTGTTGGTATTTCCAAGTGATTCATATTATTATACTTCCAAATCTCATTTTTATCACCTGTATTTAGAGCTTCCTGACTGAAAACATTAACAACACCATCATTTTTCATTTCCGTTTCATCCGATCCCTCGGATATTATTTTTATCAGATTACTGAGAACGCTCATGGATAATGAATCGATAAAAGTTTTACTGGAAATTGATTTTAAATCGATGTCTTCTATGTAGGAAGAGATCATTATAAATTTGTCGAAAAAATCGTATTCTTCATTGAATTTTTTAAGGGAATCATCAGCTGTAAAGCGAATTTTTTGTAGACCGTTGAATTCGTTTTCATTTATAATATCTAAATATTTTTGATTGTCATAAATAAACGATCTTCCACCTTTAAAAGGGCCGATTTTTCCCGTGTTTACAAAGATGGACATTATTTGAGGATATTTTTCTATGATCGATATCAATTCATCCGAGGTCAGTTTTATAAAATTTTCTGAAAAAAGAATATCTTTGAAACCGCTTGTAAATCCGGCATAAAGAATCTGTAAAAATGAAAGTAGTGAACTTTCATTTGAGTCTTCCTCACTTCCAGGTATTTTCAGATAAGTTATTTTTTTGTAGTCATTCTGGAAATTTTTTAAATCAAAGAGAATCTGAATAAAATTTTGCATGGGTGAACCGTGGTGAACACCGTTGATGGTAAAAACCTTTTTTAATCTATCATAGTTACCAATTTTTTTGTTTTCGTATTCATAGTCCAATAAATATCTCGATACCAAACTTCCCATACTGTGAGCAATGATATATATTTCATCATAGCTTTTAAATAAATTGGAACTCACTAAAATATCTCCTAGATATTCTGCGTATTCGCTTGCGGAATAAAAATTGGTATCATAGATATACTCATAAAAATGAAAATTATCAAAATCTTGTATGTTTTTGAGAATATAGTTAAAGTTTTCAGACCAGACATTTATTCTATTATAATTTCCCCAGTATGAATATTTGTAATCTCTGAGAAACCCATATCCCCCCTGATGACCGTGTATGAAAATAATGGCTTTTCTATCTTTTTGAATGGGGTATATCGTATTTTTCTCGATTTTGTATTGTAAGAGCCTGTTGCTTTTTACACCGTTCATTTTATTTGGAAACGGTAATACCCGCCAGAGTTCATGAAATCCTTCATGGGTTACAAAATTTTCAAAGCTCAATACGATCTTTGTGGGAATTTGAGAAAAAATAGGGTTTCTTAAATCCCAGTTGCTGACATATACGTATCCATCGTTTGAATTGAGATCTTCCTTAATTATCGCATATTGATCCTCCCATTCAAAATTGTTTCCTTCTTCAGTGGAAAGATCGCCTTTTATTTTTAAAAAATTTCCCTTTGAATTTTCGATATAAATGGGAATAACTGTTTCAGGGATCAAAAATAAGGATTCTTCAGGCGAAATGGGGTTTTTAGGACATATCTGAATCTGTAATTTATAATCGTATCCATTTTCATCGGGTATTTCTGAAATAAGAAAATTTTCATTGTTGGAAAAATATTCGTTGCTTATATAATATTTTGATCCATTGAAATAATATCCATTTTCAGGGAAGCTATCATAAAAAGTTATGTATATCGGTGGAGATTTGAAAGTCGATGACCCATTCTTTCCCTCAATTATCAAAGAATATGAGATATTTTTTCCCGGATTGATAATTATGTTTTCATCATAAATCACATATTTGTTAACGAGTTTGTTTGAAGCTCTATCGTAGATAGATATTTCCAGGAAATCCAGTTCAGGTATGTGAGAAAACTCCAATTTAATTTCTGAAGAACTTTTTGAAGTGATTTCCAGATTTTCAGTTAAATTTTGTAAGGTGCATCCTGTAAAAAAGAATAACAGGATAATTATCGATAATAGGCGAAGCAAACAGTTTTTTCTCATAATAAATCTCCCTCATACAATAAAATCTTATCATAAAGGAAAAAATATTCTGAATAGATGAACATTGCTATTACTTTCTGATTTTATTGTAAAGTGATTTATAAAACTCTAGATCGAATTCCCCGGGAGTTTTTTTCCTTTTTTGAGAAATAACGAGTTCTTCAGACCATTTTTGGATTTCTTCATCGGATAAATCGAATTTATATTTGTCAATATCAAGATTTATAAAAAAGTTTTTTAACTCCTGCAGGGATACAAAGGGTTCTATAGCATTCAAAACTCTTTTTTCTTCGGTTTGGGAAATTCTTTCCAGAACGTCAATGAAAAAAACACTGTTGGCTATACCGTGTTTTACTTTTTTGAAGCTTGACAGAGGATATCCGGCAGAATGAATTATTGTTGTACCAAAGTGGCTTATAACTATCCCTGCCATAGCGGAAGCTTCCTGGAGGTCTTTTCTGAATTTTATGCTTGATAATTTTTTTTGAATATCCGTTAAATTCCCTTTTATCATAGTAGTTGATTTAAGGGACAGCGATTTTATGACGGGATTCGTTCCGTTATTCTTTAATTCTCCCTCAATAGAGTGTGTTAAAGCATCAAGACCGGTCGAAATGGTCAGACTTTCATTTAATGTGGTGGTGTATCTGGGATCTAGAAATGCAACGGTCGGAAAAAGTCTATTACTTTGAATTCCCTTCTTTTTATTTTCTCTGTTAGTTAGTATTGAATACGGAGTTATTTCGCTTCCACTACCTGAAGTAGTAGGAATGGCTATTATCGGAAGAGTATTTTTGTAGATATCGTCACTTTCATTGAATAAATATGCATCATGTTTATAATATGTACCCAGTGCGGCGATAGCTTTCCCTGCATCGATAGGACTTCCGCCACCAATGGCAATGACGAAATCAAAATCATGTTCATCAAAAAGAGCGGCCCCCATTTCAACAGTGTCGTAAGATGGATTTTCTTCCACTCTGTCAAATATATAAAATTGAATTTTATATTCTTTTAAAATTTTTAAAAGGTCGTCTAAAACACCACTCAATTTTGCGGAATTTCTTCCGGTAACAAGAAGAGCATTTTTTCCAAAGCTATTCAACAGTTCTTTTTTTTCTGAAAGTATCTTTTCTCCCTGGAAGATTTTAACGGGGATATTATAGTTCCACATATTTATCTCACCTATATCAATTTTTTCAGAGTATCTTTACAACAGGAAATAGTTGTTTCGAGTTTTTGAAAATATTTATCGCTTATTTTAGTATAATCGTAATTTATTGAATTTTGAATTATTTGATCTATGCTTTCATCGTTGGATATGAAATTGAATTGGCAATTTGGATCAAATGAATTAACGAAATTGTTTATTTTTTCGTTGTTACACCAGACAAAGGGTGTATATGTGCTTATTGAGAGAATTACCCCGTGTAATCTTTCACTGATTACGATTGAAGAATTTGCAATTTTATTGATTATTTCTTCGGTAGCATATGGAGGTTCAATTATTTCCATTTTGAATTTTTTTGCGGCCTCCTCAACCTCTTTCCTTTTTGTTTCATCGTGATGATTGTAAAATGATATCGCACATATCCTCTTTATTCCGATTTTCTTCAGGGATTCCACAATATTTTCAAAGCATATGCCCGATTTTGGTATTATTACTGCCAGTTCTGGATCTTTTTCATTAATGATATTTTTAGAAAAAAATCCTGATTTTTTCAAAAAATAAGGACCATAATCGGTTTGTAGAGAGCAGTTGTCTGAAATATTCCTGAAATAATCAAAAGAGCGTTTATCTCTCATTATTCCAAAGGTGTTGGAATTTCTGAGAATATTATCCAGTTTTTGGTTTGCATGCGAGTTTTTAAATGGGCCGAATCCCTGAGACATCATTAAAAATTTTTTGCCTTGCTTGAGTGTTGTTTTTGCGAGATAGTAGTAATATAAAAAACTTCTGTAACTCGTTTCATCCTGAAAGAGGTTTCCTCCACCGAAGACTGTCATTTTCGATTTTTTTATCGCTTTCAATACCTTCAGAGGTAATCTTTCAATTTTCTCTATATTTAAACCTTTCGGAAAAAATTTCAGTAGAACATCGAAATTTCCATCGGAAGTAACCCTTATCTTTTCTTTATAATTTATTTCATCAAGTATCTCAAGTGATGATAGTAAAAGTAAGTCATCACCCAAATTATTATATCCGTAGTAACCCACCAAGGTTAAACCGCTATGAGAATTCAAACTCAATTTCCTTCCCCCAAAAGATCATAACTGATTATAGCACATTAAAGAGTTATAATAAAAAAATTACAATTAATGTTATTATATTTTAGGGGCTACTGGATGAAAAAAATTATATGTAATGAAAACTTTTATAACCTTAATGTAAAATTTCCTCTTTTTGTTTCTTTTATTATTTTTGCCTTATCGGTTTTGAGTGGAATTTTTATTAATTATAATTTTTTTGTTTTCATTTCAGTTTTATCAGTTGTCATTTTACTTTTATATAAATCTGCAAAACCTCTCATTTATTTTGAAATATTTCTGTGTTTTATGGGGGGGCTTTCCGGATTTCTTTCAACTTGTTTTAAACCGGATGATATTCGTTATGAAATAACAGGTGTAGTTGATAAAAGGATTTCAGATGATTATTCTTATATTAAGGAAATAAGAATTTACGAGGGAGAAAAATGGGAGAATTTCAATGGAAAGATTTTTTTGTCTTCAAGGAATTCAAATCTGGATAAGTGTGACAGAATTTGGAGTGTTGGGTATTTGAAGAAAACGAGTCGGTATCCATTCTATTCTTTTGATAGCGCTATTACTGGCAAAGTACCAACTGACAATTTTTTCATCAATTTAGGAAAAACGATAAAAGAAAGCATACTTTTAAGAATAAACCGGTTTGGGGTTAATTCAAAATATATTTCTTCAATTATTTTTGGTGATAAAGAAAAATTGACAAAAAACGAAAAAAGTGAAATATTTAAATCTGGTATAGGTCATTTGTTCGCTGTTTCAGGATTTCATATCGGACTGTTCTATTTATTAATTGCCGCAATGGCAAGTTTGTTTCTTCTGCCTTATAAATTTAAGCTCGTATTCTCACTTTCTATGACTTTTTTATACTGGTTGACTACAGGTCCTTCAATTTCAGCATCAAGAGCTTTTTTGATGCTATTAATATATACAATATTCAAATTCATAGATTATCCCCAAAGTTCTATAAATATAATAGGACTTTGCGGAATAATCTTTTTAATATTATCACCAATAATAATCGCGGATATATCTTTTCAATTGAGTTTTGTTGCTACTTCTGCTCTATTGATTTTTTCAGAAAAGGTAAATGAAAGCAAAATAAAAA
>JASGMR010000126.1 GCA_030156385.1 Kosmotogales bacterium | reverse complement strand
CGAGTTCAGTTCGGTCGAGGTAGAAATTCCAGCTGCGGAAAAATATTTTGTAGTTTTTGATGGTGGTCCGGGTCATATTGTTAAAAAAGAAGGTCCCGTCCTTCAGTCTGCGTCTGGAAACGAAGAAAAGGAAATGCAAGAGCCCGAAGAAAGTGCAAGTCAACCCGAGCCCTCCTCGAATGTCGGACCAAAAGAAACCAATGCTGAGGATACTTCGAATTCTGGTGGAGAGGGCGTTCAGCAGACAACACAGCAGCCAGTTCAACAAACAATTCAGCAGCCAAATGTAACAATACCGACCGGCCAGGTTTATTATCCTTCACAATACAGTTACAGATGGCTTCCATCAAATTCTTATTCACAGGAAGAAAATAATAGCAGCGGAAATACCAATGCAACACTTCTGACGTTGATAACAGTATTTTTAGGAATCATAGCACTTTTTCTTTTTTTGATATGCATTTTGATGATAATTCAAATATCTGTTAAAAATACCGAAAAAAAAAATTAGGGAGGTAAAAGATGAAAACTTTAAAAAGAAGCCTGTTAATAGCTTTCTTTGTGGTGATTGTGGTATCTGCGATGGCACATTTTCAGTTGATGAAGGTCCCTGATACCTTCATAGGGGAAGGAGACAGTAGTAAATTCGATATTGAGCTCATTTTCACTCATCCCGGAGGCGGAAGTACTGAAAACATATCGGATCCTCTTTCGATGAATATGGGTATACCTGAGAAATTCGGTGTGTGGAACAAGGGAGAGTATACAGATTTAACGGATACTCTGGTTGAATATGTTTTCACTCACGGCCAAAGAGAAGCAATCGCATACAAAACCAGTTATAGGGTGAGAGGAATGGGAGATTTTGTATTCACTCTTGAACCTGCACCGTATTGGGAAGAAAATGAAGGAAAATACATAACTCAATATTCGAAACTTATTTTAAACAGGGCCGGATTACCAACCGATTGGAATATGGAAACGGGTATGCTCGCAGAGATCGTACCCCTTACCTGGCCTGTTAATATTTTTGATGGAGGTACTTTCAGAGGAGTGGTTCTTTATAAAGGAGAACCGGTTCCAAATGCAGAAATAGAAGTTGAATTTTTGAACGCTAAAGCTTTTAAAGGTGCATTTGCGGATGTGAAAGAATACGATTTTGAAGATGGTGAAAGTCCTGCACAGCTTATTATGACTGACGAGAATGGTGTATTCTCTTTCTCATTCCCATGGTCCGGATGGTGGGGATTTGCTTCACTACTTGAAGGAGATCCTATAGATGGAAAGGATCAGGAAGTTGGAGCGACTATTACCCTTGAGGTTTTAGATAAGCCTTTTTGATTGAGTAGATTTTAATTTTTATGGGGGAGCTGTTAAACCTCTCCCCCGTTTATTCTAAGGAGTGAAAAAAATGAGGCAGAGAATTATCAGCCTGAATACTATAAATAGTAAAGAAAAATTGATTGTTGTATCACATACCGGAGAAGAGGAAGTGTCCAGAAGATTGTCCGATATGGGATTGGTAGACGGTGTTGAATTCGAGGTGATGATCCCCGGAGGTGCGGGGAGCCCTTACCTTATTAAAGTGGATAACACCAGAATAGCGATAGAAAATGATTTGGCAAAGAAACTCAATGTGATTCCTGTAAAAGAACACGTCCATGGATTTTCAAGAAAACATAGATATAGATTCAGAAAAGGCGGCGGCCTGTTGAGAAGAAATCTTAAAGTTCAGTCTTTGGAGGGTTCCGATGAGTGAATTGATGAGTTTGAATGACATAAAACCGGGTGAAAAATGTGTGATAAAAAAAATTGTTCTTTCCGGCGCTGAAGGACAGAGGCTAATGGACATGGGATTCGTAAGGGGGGTCGAATTGGAAGTTAGAAGGAATGCCCCATTTGCTGATCCCTTTGAAGTGTTGATCAATGGGTATTATATAAATTTGAGACATATGGAAGCCAAACTGGTGAAAGTGGAAAAAATATGAAAAGTTCATATGTGATAGCGCTTGCAGGGCAACCGAATTCAGGGAAATCGACCCTTTTTAATGCTTTGACGGGGGCAAGACAGTTCGTGGCAAATTATCCCGGAGTAACAGTTGAGAAGAAGACCGGTTATTATACGTATGATGGAACGAAATTTACTGTAATAGATTTGCCAGGAACATACAGCCTAACAGCATTTTCGTTGGAAGAAAGAGTAGCGAGATCTGTCATATTGAATGATGATATTGAACTGGTTGTTCAGGTTGTTGATAGCACGAACCTTTCGAGAAGTCTTTATCTATCTTTTCAATTACTGGAACTGGAAAGACCGATGATACTCGTTTTAAACATGGCCGATGCGGCAAAAAAAAGAGGTATAGTGATAGATACTACCAAATTATCCGGAGAATTGAATATTCCGGTTTATTCAACCGTTGCCAGAAAAGAGATAGGTATAAAAGATTTAAAAAAGGGAATTTTCGAGGAAATAAATAAACCCAGTAAGTTTAAAGATTTCAGATTGAATTATGAAGAATTGGAAAAGTCGATTGAAGAAATTCAAAAAATAATTGATGATACGGAACTTTCAAAATATTATCCAGCGAGATGGTTAGCGATAAAGTATCTTGAAGGTGATAAAGAGATAAAAGATTTAATTGAAAAAGAAAAGGTGAGGATAAAGATTTAATTTCTCATTTTTCAGAGGGAGAAATAAATGAAGAAAGAAATATTCAATAAACTTCAGAAAATAGAAGAAAATTATGTAAAAGAAAATGAAATTCCAACAAGGGTAAAAATCGCAGAAGTGAGGCACTTCAACGCTGGTAAAATTGCGAATAAATGTACTATAGGGATTAAAAATAATAAAAAAACGTTCACGGATAAATTGGATAATATAATATGTAATAGATTTTTGGGACCAATAGTTTTATTTGCTACTCTTTTTGGAATATATGAACTGGCGATAGTTCAGGGATATAATCTTACAAATTACTGGTGGCCTGTTCTGGGGGGACTTCAGGATTTTGTGGAATCTCTGCTACCTGCCGAAGGATTTTTATCTGATCCTTTCATAACTTCTTTTATATTATGGGTAGTTCAGGGTATTACAGCGGTTTTGAATTATATACCGATATTTTTAATACTGTTTGCCTTAGTGGCAATAATGGAAGATTCCGGTTATATGGCCCGTATTGCTTTTATACTCGACAGAATTTTTCGCCCGTTTGGTCTTCATGGACAATCGGCACTTCCCTTGCTTTTGGGAGGATTGTATGTTGGGGGGTGTGCCATACCCGGAATAATGGCAACGAGGGCTATAAAGGATGAAAGAGCGAGACATGCAACAATTCTGGTTGTTCCGCTTATGAATTGTCTAGCAAAAATTCCATTTTATGTTTTGTTGATAAATATATTCTTTTTTCAGGTCAGTGGTGTGATGATGTTCTTGATTTCGACCGTAACGATATTTGTGGCGTTGAGCGTCAGCAAAATATTGTCTCTGACGGTTCTGAAGAAGATGGACACGTCTCCGTTTGTAATGGAAATGCCTCCATATCATGTTCCGTCTGTGAAAAATGTTTTGAGAAGAGTAGTAGAGAGAATTTGGGCATTTTTGAAAAAAGTGGTTACGATAATTGCGCTGGTTTCTGCGGTTCTGTATTTTTTGCTGAATTTTCCTGGAGTCGGAAAAGAGAGCGAAAAAGTGTATTTACAGCAGGAAGATACAATTATACAAGATTATGTGAATGGTGTTGGTTATGAAAATCCTTATATTTATTTTCTGAATACTCCCGAAAAATTTGCGAATTACATCGATTTTGAACAGAATTATAAAGATTCTGTAAGAAATAAAAGTGATGAGGAGATAGAGAAAATAAATAAGGCATATTTGATAAAGAATCCCGAATTTTTCAAAATTGCTACGGGAGGCAAGTTTGGGTTAGCAGAAGCGGAATTGGAATTTTTTGATCAATACAATGAAGATTATTCAAGAGCATTGAGTATATTTATTGACGAAACAAGAAATTTGGATGTTTTAACACGTGCTGATTTGTTTAGAGAGTTCTCAGCCTCATGGGAAAATGCAAACCAGTTATATTTTTCAATAGTGAGAACCGGAAAAATCACTGTTTCCGGCAATACTTTGAAAGATTCTCTGGCTACAACAGCTTCGAAACCTGTGAGGACCGTAGAAAGAGAACGAAAAGTTATCAGAAAAGAATATAATGATGAAAAGATTGAAAAAAGTTTAATGGGAAGTGCCGGTAAATTTATCGAACCGGTAACGAAGTATGCAGGATTTAACTGGAAAGTGAATATAAGTCTTTTAAGTGCATTGGCAGCTAAGGAAAATACCGTCGCCACTCTTGGAAGCATTTATCAATCCGATTCCGATGAGGGTTCTCAGGAATTGAGTGAAAAAATATCCCAGCAGGAAGAAGGCTGGACACCACTTCATGCAGCTGCGATGATGATTTTCATGGCCTTATATCCTCCATGTCTTGCTGCGCTTATAACAATTGGTACGGAAGCCGGTTTTAAGTGGATGCTATTTTCACTGGTTTACCCTACTATTCTTGGGTTTTTATTCGCTGTTCTTATTTTTTCGGGTGGAACTCTTCTTGGAACAACCGGTCTTGTGACTTTCTTAATATTTTATTTTATTATAATCGGAATAACGATTTTGCTTGGATTATATAAGCCCAGATTAAAGAAACAAAAGATATAGTAACAACCTGTATAAGCGCCACTTCTTAGAATTATAATATTGCCTGTATTCAGATTGAATAAAAATTTGATAGATCTGGATACAGGTTGTCTTTTGTAATTTGTTCCACATGGGTTATAATATAATATAAAAAATAGATGAGGTATGTAATGTGAAGATTTCTGAGAGTATGGAAGATTATTTACAGAGCATTTATCAAATACAAATGGATAATGAATATGCAAGAGTTAAAGATATAGCAGAGGATTTGGATGTTAAGACATCATCCGTTATATCCGCTTTGAAAAAATTGAGTGAGCGAGATCTGGTGAATTATCAAAAATATGGATATATAAAACTCACTAAAAGTGGATTGCTGGCAGCTGCAGAAATATTTGAGAAAAAGAACTCTGTTTCAAGTTTTCTTTCAGAAGTGATGTGCATCGGTAAAAAAGAATCAAGAAAATTGGCTCATGGATTAGAACATCATTTGAACGAAAAATTACTCACCAGAATGGAAGCATTAACATTATATTTCAGAAAAAATAAATTAAAATTTTGTGATGTAAAAACTTTTTTAGAAAAATATGAAAAAGAGTTTGAAAGCACTTTGGACAAGTTTAAAGCAGGTGAAAGTGTAAAAGTTTTACGTATAAAGGGAAATAAAGAAATAAAAGGAAGATTATTTTCAATGGGTATAATTCCAGGAGTAACCTTTAAAATAGAGAGAAAAAATCAAGGCGAACCCATTGAGATTTTTATAAACAATGTCAGGATAATATTGAGAGAAGAAGAAATAGTGTCAATAATAGCTGAGAATGTTTAACCACTTCATGAATTCAATTGCATTTTCACAGGATGGATAAGGTTTTTAAATATATTTCATAAAGTATAGTATTAATTTAATTTTGCACGAATTATCTTTACCATATTGAATAAGTCGGAAATTTTCATTATCATTTGGGTTTTTAGGGAGCATTTTTTACCGGAAATCTTCAGAAACTTCTCATAAAAAGGATATGAATATACCGATTGAATGTTGAAAGGTATCTTATCAAAAAATTTAACTGCATTATTAACATAAAAATACATGGTTGCTTCTCTGTTTCCTGATTTTTTCTCATATCGGTTCGATCTTTTTAACCCGTTTTTACAAACGGCATCGAAAACTAATTCGCAGGCCTTAAAATTGTTTTTCATAGTACATATTAAATTGATTATTG
>JASGMR010000125.1 GCA_030156385.1 Kosmotogales bacterium | reverse complement strand
ACCATCAGACACATCGGTCCAATGGCAAGTTGTAATAATATTCCGAATTTAAAACCTTTTAAAATCATAATAGAGCGTTGCCCGACCTAATCATTGATCTCTTCCTTTAAAGTTATTAATGTGATAATTGTGTTTGTACTTGTCACACCCTTAATCTTCTTCAGTGTTTCAGACAAAAAGTCTTCAAGAGCCTCAGTGTCCTCTGAGACCACTTTTAATAAATAATCATATTTGCCAGCAACATGATGGCATTCCAGAACGTGATTATATTGAACAATTGTATTTCTGAAATTCTCAATGCTTTCATTCCTGTCGATATTGACGAAGATGAATGACAAAAGTCGTTGCTCTGTTTTTAGCCGGTTTATTTTGATTGTGTATTGGAGGATAATTCCAGATTTTTCTAGCTTTCTTATTCGTTCAGTAACGGCCGGAATAGAAAGGTTTACTTTTTTGCTGATTTCAGAAGCAGTTGACCTGCTATTTTGTTTAAGTTTATTGAGAATGACGATATCAATTTCATCCATTTTTGACACCTCTTTTAATTTAACTTATTTTATCATATGCATAGTTAAATGAAAATAATAATAAAAATTTCGATAAAATATAAAGTTTTTAAACATAAAAACTTAATAATATAAAATAACGAGTGTTGTTATATGGATAGGATATTCAAATTGTAAAGTTGCTTTGAAGTGAATATTTGAATACTCGTTGCCATTTATCTATCGTAGTTGATTGTTTAATTGTACTTTTACGTTCTTTGCACATTCCCGGGAATTATCAGGAATAATGGAACCATTCACTCCGATCTTTTATCTCAGTTCAGCGAAGTTCAAAACTGGAAATTTCCGAAATACGTTTTCCAATTTGTGTTCCGATAAATCTGGTCTCTTTTCCTATAATTGATCAGAAAAATTCTGGAGAGCGAATGAACATGTGAAAAGGCACATCATGATGCTCAATCTGATTTATGATTTGATGAATGAAATGGAAAGGGAAGAGAGGAACATGAAACGTTATATTTGTTATAAAAAAAGAAAAAAGGGGTGCGCATAGGCCCCCTTTTTTTATATGAAGTGTGAAATCACCAGTTTATCATTCTATTCAACAGTGTACTCGCGGCACCATAAACGTTATTGAAAGTTTCCATCGAGCTGCATCCAATGACCTTACCTTTGTAGCAATCTTCGGCTACTAAAACATCGAGATATGTCCCTATTTCATCGATAATATTTTCTTCCGCCGGTATTTCTTCGTTTTCGGGGGCGTTGCCGGTTGCGTACGCCACTCTGATGTTGCTGGGAGCATTTACAATGTTCCAGCCATGCAGTGCCTTTATATTGCCCGTATTGAAATAATTGCCAAGGGAGGTGTTCTGGAAAATAATATTGTCGTTATAACCCGAAAATCCTATTGTTCCGTAAGAGAAATTGATTCCAACAAAATTATTATTCAATTCGTTGATGAGATTGTTTAAGTAAATATTTGAAGCGTTCCTCCCATCTGCCAGCAGAATCAATTTACCCCCCGCGGAAAGATAACTTGTCAGGTTATTTATGGCGGATGAGGAAAAATAATTCATGGGGGCGGTTATTATTACCGCTTTATCGTAAGCAGTGTTCAGTACGTAATAGCTTAAATTCGCTTTATGTACACCATATCCCAGATTGTTGAGCGTGTTCTCTATTCCGTTAACTGAGTAAGCGTTGTTCGAATTCTCTATCACTACCTGTGTTGTGGGAGATAATGGAGTGAAAACCGCCGTGATGAACATATTGCCGTTCATATTCAGATAAATCGTTTGGTTTTGACTTACGTAGTCGCCCGTCCAGCCTGAAAATTGCCATCCATATTCAGGTGTGGCAGTAAGCTGAACCGTCTCCCCCGGTGCGTAAAGAAGCTTTTCCGGGTTTATCGAGATTGTACCCAGACCATTGACCTGAACTCCAAGAAGATACCCAATTGCAGGACAACCAGTAAAAAGAACCACAACAAGAACGAGTAACAGGAAAAAAACTACCTTTTTCATAAGAACTCAACTCCCTTTATTTTTGTTTGTATAACTATATGTATTATATATTATATATTGTTTTTTGAAAAAACAGTTTGTTATTTTTTATTTTGGAATTAAAAATCTGAGAAATTTACATATCCTTCCACAGAACCAACCAGTGCAAATGTTCCGGGCCCCATCGGCCCATTTACAAATTTGAATTTATACTCCGGATCTTTATAATCCTGCTGCAAATAATCCAGCGGAATGTGAAAGATGAATCCATAAAATTGAGGGTCGGACCATTTGTTGTTGATTAGATTTATTGCGGCCTGAACGTCATAGGTTATATACAGTTCTGCAGGAATAACCAGATTTTCAATAAAAAAATCTTCAAAATTTGAATTTATCCATTGATTGTTAGTGTATGTTGCCACAACGGCTTCTTCCTGAGTGTTATCACAAAACGAGAAAACCCAGGTGGTGAAATCTTCAGCCTTTGTTGCCGTTTCACCTGTTGATGGGAGACATTCCACTTCGTACAGGTCAAGATTGTATGATGGATATAAAGGATTGACATATGCTCTCGCTTCGTTGACCATTTTGATGAATAGCTTTTCTGTGGTAATATTCGGTAAACAGGCACTGAATAAGAATACCACGAGTATTATTCCAAAAACGAATAACAATTTTTTATTCACTTTATTTTCCTCCTTTAACCCTAGAAATTATAGTAATATTAGCATTTTTCCACAGAAAAACAAAGGTTTGTCTGCTTTTATCCTCAATAACACTGAGTATAGTACCGAGCATTATTGAAGTGAATAGAATTTAATATTTTAAAAGGGAATTTTTATTCTTACATTATGATTATCTTTGTTATATAATGGTACTACATTAATAAATTGTTTGGTTTATAAATCATTTTGTAATGACATTATTAGGAGGTTTTTTTATGTTGAAAAAGTTTGTTTTTGTTTTTCTGCTGGTAACTGTTGTTGGGTTTTTGTTTGGAACCGGGGTCGTCAATGTTTCAACGTGGGGTTATAACCTGGATCTTTTGGATAAGAACATTTCCGAACCATTTCTTGAAGAATATAATATTCAGGTAGTGAGGGAACTGGGAAACAATTCGGTAAGATTTACAAAACTGGAGACCCAAAAGGAAAATCCGGTTATCGATGTTGTCCAGTTCGCAGATTATTACAGTGCATTGGGTAAATCAAAAGATTTATTTGAACCTATCGATGTTTCAAAATTAGAAAACTACAACGATATTTTCACCTTTGCTCAGGATCCGATAGGTGGAAACTATACAATAGGTTATACTGCATATTCATTGGGGCTGATTTATAGAGCAGATAAATTTGAAGAACCCATAACTTCGTGGAAGGATCTTTTTAAAGAGGGGATAGTTGAGCACGTTGCGTTACCAGATATAACGACAACTCAGGGGCCAGCTTTCATGATTTTAACGAATAAGATTTTTGGTGGCGACGAAAATGACTGGAGTTTATCGGTTGGCTTCGATAAATATGAGGAAATAAAAGATAAAATAGTTACTTTCTATACCACTTCATCACAGGTTCAAAATCTTTTTGAAATGGATGAAATATGGGCAGCTCCTGTTCCAAGATTTGCCTGGGGAAATTATCTTAATTCGGATTTGGATATCGTTTGGGTGGATCCTATTGAAGGAGTTCCCGGATTTCTCAGTACGATTAGTATCATCAAGGGTGCAAAGAATTTAGATGCGGCATATAAATATGTTGATTTCCTTTTGAGTTATCAGGTTCAATTTGATGAGGCGATGGATCTTGTCGATTCTCCTGTGAACAAAACGGTTGAAGTTCCGGACGATATTGCTTCGAAATTAACTTATGGAGATGCAATGAATAAGCTGATTTTCTATGATTTGAATAAAATAGTCGCCAATAGAAATTCATGGCTGGAAGAATGGAATGAAAGAATAGCATATTAATTATATTTGAATGCGATTTAGAGTATGATTCAAGATAAAAAGATATTGTATATGTTGTTTCCCTGTGTTATTTTTCTACTTGTCTTTTTTTTATTGCCTTTGTTCGTGCTGGTTTTCAACAGTATCTACCAGCCCGAACAGGGCTTTAATTTTGATTCTTATTTGAAATTTTTTCAATTGAGATCATCAAACAGAGCTTATTTCAGAAGTTTATATATAGGGGTTTTCGTCACTTTATTCGCAATAATTTTATCCTATCCGGCTGCAATTGCGATTATAGCGATTAAAAAAAAGAGCTTGAGAACCTTAGTTATGACTCTGGTTGTTTTGCCTCTGATGACTAATCCGGTTGCAAGAACTTTTGCATGGCTTATCATTTTGGGTAAAAATGGATTGATAAATAATACCTTTATAAGTCTGGAATTGATAGAAAAACCTGTAAAATTGTTGTATACGGAAGGAGCCATATTTGTCGGGTTGCTTCAGCTTTTCATGCCTTTAATGATTTTGTCGCTCATCAGTTCTCTCGAGAATGTCAGGGAAGATTATGAACTGGCGGCGAAGAGTCTGGGCGCAAACAGCGTCGTCACTTTCTTCAGAATAAAATTTCCTCTCACAGTTGAAGGAATGATAATAGGGGGAACACTGGTTTTCACGGGGTGCATAACGGCATATGTTACTCCTTCTCTCTTGGGTGGCAGCAGGGTTTTAACTCTTTCAACACTTTTATATCAGAAAGCGTATGTGACTCTTGACTGGACAATGGCAACAACTATCGCCATGATTATGTTCTTAACGACATATGTGATCAATTTAGTTTTGAAAAGAATCGGAAGGCTGGGTACTAACAAATGAAGAATTATTTTTCTAAGATAATACTTATATTGGTTTTGATATTTTTAATCGGACCTTTTTTTATTATATTTATAGCTTCTTTTGGCGCGAATGAAAATCTGAGCTTTCCGCCCGATTCATTTTCATTTAAATGGTTTGAAAAGGTTGTTTCTATGAAAATGTTCAGAGATGCGTTTTTTTTGAGTTTGAGAATCGGATTGCTCGCTTCTCTGTTTGCAATGTTGCTGGGTGTTCCGGTTGCGTATGTAACTTCAAGATATAATTTTTGGGGGAAAAAGTTCATTGAATTTACGACTACTTTGCCCGTTATAATTCCGCAAATGGTTGCGGGACTCGCTTTAATGAGGTATTTTGTCAATTTCAGTATTTTCTCTGTTGAAACGACTCTTTTAATTGGACACGTTGCGATAGTGATACCCTTTGTTATCAGGAATGTTTTATCAACTCTTGTTAACTTTCCCTCATCTATGGAGGAGGCTGCTATCAGTTTGGGATCATCGAGGGTGAAAGCATTCTTTCTCATCGTAATTCCAAATATCAGTGCAGGATTGATTTCGGCCTTTATATTGACGTTTATAACTTCTTTTAATAATGTACCCGTTTCTCTTTTTCTCACCGGGCCGGGAGTCAGTACGCTTCCTATAGTTATGATGACCTATATGGAATATTATTATAATCCAAGTATTGCTGCATTGTCGACGTTGTTGATAGGAATAACCGTTTTAATAGTTTTAACATCTCAAAAATTACTAAATACAACAAAATATATGTGAGGTTTTTATGTCATTTATTAAATTGGAGAATGTCAGTGTAGGATATGAAAAAAACAAAAATATATTGAATGATTTTTCATTGAGTATAGAAGAAGGAGAATTCGTTTCGTTACTTGGTCCAAGTGGATGCGGAAAAACGACTACTTTGAAAACTATTATAGGATTTCTGAATATTAAAAAGGGAAAGTTGATAATTGGTGGAAAACCGTACAATAATATACCGGCACATAAAAGAAATTTTGGGATGGTTTTCCAGAATTATGCCCTTTTTCCGCATTTAACAGTATTCAATAATGTTGCTTTTGGATTGAAAATGAGAAAGATTGAAAAAAGCGAGATCA